>JAKDNE010000028.1 GCA_030451965.1 Brachybacterium sp.
GTCGCCGAGGAGCCGATCAGCCCGAGCATCAGCACCGCCCCCGCCGACCTGGTCGAGGAACTCGAGGTCATCGGCGCGCCCCGCCGCACCCGCAGCAGCTCCGGCGCCTTCCCCGATGCCCGCTCCCGCCGGCGCTACCGGATCATGCTGGCCGCTCTGATCGTGCTGGCCATCGGGTTCGCCGCGGGGCTGCTCGCGGTCGGCAACCCGATGGAGGTGGGCTCGCGCGGCTTCTGGCTGATCGTCGAGATGCGCGCGACCTCGCTGGTGGTGATGGCGGTGGTCGCGTTCTGCCAGGCGGTCGCGACGATCACCTTCATGACCGTGACCAACAACCGCATCATCACGCCCTCGATCATGGGCTTCGAATCCCTCTACACCGTGATCCAGACCGGGGCGGTCTACCTGCTGGGTGTGGCCGGGGTGGTCGCACTCCAGGGCACCGGCCAGTTCCTGCTGCAGGTCGCGGTGATGGTCGGGCTCTCGGTGCTGCTGTACGGCTGGCTGCTGCGCGGCCGGTACGCGAACATCCAGGTGATGCTGCTGGTGGGCATCATCATCGGCGGCGGCATGGGCGCGATCTCCACCTTCATGCAGCGCCTGCTCACCCCGAGCGAGTTCGACGTGCTCACCGCGCGACTGTTCGGCTCGGTGCAGAACGCGAGCGTCGAGTACCTGCCCTACGCGATCCCGCTGATCCTCATCGCGGGCGTGCTGATCTGGTCGAACGCCCACCGGCTCAACGTCATCTCGCTGGGTCGCGACGTCTGCATCAACGTCGGCGTCGACCACGGGCGCCAGACGATCTTTATGCTCGTGCTGGTCTCGGTCCTGATGGCGGTCTCCACCGCGCTCGTCGGGCCGATGACCTTCTTCGGCTTCCTGGTCGCGACGCTGACCTTCCAGCTGGCCGGCACCCACGACCATCGACGACTGCTGCCGGTCGGCGTGCTGACCGGCTTCGTGGTCCTCGCCGGCGCGTACTTCATCATGAACCATGTGTTCGCCGCGCAGGGCGTCGTGTCCATCATCATCGAACTCGTCGGAGGAACCGTGTTCCTCGTCGTCATCATGCGGAGGGGGCGCCTGTGATCAGCATCGATGCAGTGCGGAAGCAGTATTCGGAAACGGTCGCGATCGGTCCGGTCACCGTCGACATCCCCTCCGGGGGAGTGACCGCCCTGGTGGGCCCCAACGGGGCCGGGAAGTCGACCCTGCTGACCATGGCGGGACGCCTGCTGGGGATCGACGAGGGCGCGATCCAGGTCGCCGGCTACGACATCTCCTCGACCGCCTCGAAGGACCTCGCGAAGATCCTCTCGGTGCTGCGCCAGGAGAACCACTTCATCACCCGCCTCACCGTGCGGCAGCTGGTGGGCTTCGGGCGCTTCCCCTACTCCAGGGGGCGCCTGACCACGCTGGACGAGCACAAGATCTCCGAGGCCATCGACTTCCTGAACCTCGATGAGCTCGAGGACCGCTACCTCGACCAGCTCTCGGGAGGCCAGCGCCAGCGCGCCTACGTGGCGATGGTGCTGGCCCAGGACACCGAGTACGTGCTGCTGGACGAGCCGCTGAACAACCTCGACATGCGCCACAGCGTGCAGATGATGGGGCGGCTGCGAGACGCCGCCCGCGAGCTGGACCGCACGATCGTGGTGGTCCTGCACGACATCAACTTCGCGGCGCACTACGCGGACCACATCATCGCCATGAAGAACGGCGGAGTGGTCGAGGCCGGGCCGGTCGGCGAGATGATGAACGGTGAGGTGCTCACGCGGGTGTTCGACACCCCGGTGCAGGTCATCGATGGGCCGACGGGTCCGCTCGCGGTCTACTACTGAGCCGCGAGGCGGACCGACCGGCTCAGGCGGTCTTGGTCGCCGGGTCCGCGCCGCCGCGGCCGTCGGGGCGGTCCAGCCCGTCGATCGCCGCGACCTCCTCGGCCGTGAGCTGCAGCTCGACGGCGGCGAGGTTCTCCACGATCCGCGAGGGCGTCACCGACTTCGGGATGGTGACGATGCCGTGGGCGAGGTGCCAGGCCAGCACCACCTGGGCAGGGCTCGCGCCGTGCGCCTCGGCGATGGCGGTGACCGCGGTGTTCTCCAGCAGATCGGACTTCCCCTGGCCCAGCGGGCCCCAGGCCTCGGTGAGGATGCCGTGGCGCTCGTGGACCTCGCGCAGCTCACGCTGCTGGAAGTAGGGGTGCAGCTCGATCTGGTGGATCGCGGGGACCACACCGGTGGCCTCGATGATCTCCTCGAGCTGGGCCGCGGGGTGGTTGGAGACCCCGATCGCGCGGACCAGACCGCGCTTCTGCAGCTCGATCAGGGCCTTCCAGGCCTCGACGTACTGACCCTGCGCCGGCACGGCCCAGTGCACCAGGAACAGGTCCACGTAGTCCAGGCCGAGCCGTGCGAGGGAGGCCTCGCAGGCGGCGATCGCGTCGTCAGCGCCGTGGGCGTCGTTCCACAGCTTGGTGGTGACGAAGAGGTCCTCACGAGCGATACCGGAGGCGGCGATCGCACGACCCACCCCTGCCTCGTTCCCGTAGATCTTCGCGGTGTCGAGGTGCCGGTAGCCGGCCCGGAGCGCCTGGACCGTGACGTCGGCGGCGACCTCGTCCGCCACCTTGAAGACGCCGTAGCCGAGCTGGGGGATGGTGCGACCGTCGTGGAACGACAGATGCGGGACGGCAGGAGACGCTGAAGACATGGAAGACCTTTCTGGAGGGGTGATGCGGCCACCCTAGGCCCCGACGCCCGACGGCTCGCAGGCATCCTCCGTTCGGTGGATGCAGATTGTGACGCCACGTCATAAAATGGGGGCATGAAGATGTCACGTCCCTCGCACGGCGGAGCGACGAACCCGGCCGCGTCCGCGCCGTCCACCCCGACCGACCCCTCCACCGACCCCCGACGGTGGAAGGCGCTGGCCGTCCTGGCGACCGGTCTCGCCCTGATCGTCATCGACGGCTCGATCGTCGCGGTCTCGCTGCCCACGATCATCGCCGACCTCGGGCTCGACCTCACCGACGCCCAGTGGGTCTCCACCAGCTATGCCGTGGTCCTCTCCGCCCTGCTGCTGGTCAGCGGACGGGTCGGCGACCGCATCGGGCGGCGGCGGCTGTTCCTGGCCGGCGTGGGTCTGTTCGTGATCGCCTCGGTGCTCGCGGCGCTGGCCGAGGGAGCGGGCTCCCTGATCGGAGCCCGCCTGCTGCAGGGGGTCGGCGGGGCGCTGATCCTGCCCTCCACGCTCTCCACCGTCAACGCGACCTTCCGGGGGTCCGAGCGCGCCGCTGCGTTCGGGGTGTGGGGCGCGGTGATGGCCGGCGCCGCCGCGCTCGGCCCGCTGCTCGGCGGCTGGCTGACCAGCTCGTTCTCCTGGCCCTGGATCTTCCTGGTCAACGTGCCGATCGGGATCCTGGTCCTCGCCGGAACCCTGGCATGGGTGCGGGAGACCCGGGATGCGCCGCAGGTGACGGGCGGCCGACGGGATCTCGATGTCCTCGGCGCCCTGCTCAGCGCGCTCGCCCTCGGCTCCCTGGTGTTCGCCATCGTCGAGGCGACCACGCTGGGCTGGTGGACGGAGCAGTCTCCGCTGGTGATCGGAGAGCTCACGCTCCACGGCCCCGGTCCGCTCTCCCTCGTCCCGCTGCTGCTGCTGTTCGGCGCCGCCGCGCTGACGGCCTTCCTCCTCATCGAGCGGCATCGGGCGGCGGCCGGGCGCGAAGTGCTGCTGGACCTGACGCTGTTCCGGCTGCCGGCCTTCGCCTGGGGCAACATCACCGCCGGCACCGTCGCCATCGGAGAGTTCGGGCTGCTGTTCGTGCTGCCCCTCTACCTGGTGAACGTGCTGGCGCTGGGCACGCTCCAGGCGGGCCTGGTGCTCGCGGCCATGGCCGGAGGCGCCTTCCTCTCCGGCACTGCCGCCCGGCACCTGGCCGCGGCGATCGGTGCCCCGGGCACGGTGCTGGTCGGGCTCGGACTCGAGGTCCTCGGGATCGGCGTGCTCGCCGCGCTCCTCGGCCCGGCCACCCCCATCGCTCTGCTCGTGGGGGTCCTGGTCGTGTACGGGCTGGGTCTGGGACTCGCCTCCGCACAGCTGACCTCGACCGTGCTCGCGCCCGTGCCGAAGGAGCAGTCGGGGCAGGGCTCGGCCACGCAGTCCACCGTCCGCCAGCTGGGCACGGCGCTGGGCACCGCGATCTCCGGGGCCATGCTCGCTGCCGGGCTCGCGTCCCGCAGCGACTCCCTCACCGGGGAGGCCGTGCAGTACGGGCAGGCGCTGACCGATTCGGCCGGCTCGATCCTCCCGCAGCTGCGGGCCCAGCACGCTGACCCCGGCATGCTCGACGAGCTCGGCACCGTCTTCGCCGACGGTTCCCGCCTCGCCATGGCGGGCTCGGCCGGGTTCCTGCTGCTGGGGCTGCTCGGTGCGCTCGCCGTGCGACGGGCCGCTCGGCGCTGAGAGCTCCCGGACCGGTGCCCGGTCCGTGACCGGTGGCCCCTACGATTGCCCCATGAGAACGCGGAGCACGGAGCGCGAGCGATGACGCCGGCACGCCAGGCGCACCTGGTGCCGCTGAGCCGTCCCGTCCCGCAGGAGCCGCCCGCCTATGACCATGCGAGGGGGCGCACCGCGCCGGGGCCGCGGTTCGAGCTCTACTCGCTGCTGGACAACCTGTTCATCGCCGCGGGCGTGGTGGTCTCGATCTGGCTCGCCCTGCTCTACCTGGTCGAGGGCTTCTCGCTCACCCCGATCCGGCTGCTGTATCTGCTGGGCTTCTGGTTGCTGCTGACCTACATCGCCCTGCCGCGCCTGCACCAGCTGATGACGTGGATCTACCTGCCGGACTACTTCTTCGGCCGCACCCGCACCACCGAGGGGGTGCTCTCGGACCCGATCAACCTCGCCTTCGACGGCTCCGAGCGGGATCTGCACGTGACGATGCGCCGGGCGGGCTGGGTGCTCGCCGAGGAGCGGACGCTCGCCTCGGCGTGGTCGATGGTGCGCTCGACGCTGCTGCGCCGCTCCTACCCGGCGGCGCCGGTCTCGAACCTGTACCTGATGGGGCGGCGCCACGACTTCACCTACCAGCAGGAGGTGGGCGGCACCACCACCAAGCGCCACCACGTGCGGTTCTGGCGGACGTCCCCGGATTTCGTGCTGCCGGGCGGGTACCGCGCGGACTGGCTGGCGGCCGGCACCTACGACCGCGCCGTCGGCTTCTCCTTCTTCACCCTGCAGATCACCCATCGGATCGACGAGAACATCGACGCCGAGCGCGATTTCGTGATCGACACCGTCCGCTTCGCCGATCCGGAGATCGAGGTGGAGGTGATCAGGGAGTTCTCCACCTCGTATCACCACCGCAACGGCCAGGGCGACCGCATCCGCACCGACGGCGACCTGCCGGTGCTCGACGTGGCCGGGGCGACGAGCCGCTCCGACGGCGCCACCGCGCTGATGCTCCCCCGGCACCGGCCGACGGGGACCTCGGTGATGAAGTCCCGTGCCCGGGCGGCGCTGGCGGCCGCTCGGCGCACCGGCACGTCGGCCTCACGCGCCGACGTCGCCGAGGAGCTGACCGCTCATTGGCAGGAGACGGTCGACGACTTCCATCAGCTCATCACGCGCGCCGCGGACCACCACCTCCCGCCGCCCACGGTGATCTTCACCGGGGTGCTGGTGGTGGTGCAGGCCGTGCTGGTCGTCCTGCAGTGGATCACCCGGCTGGGCGGGGTGGACCTCGCCTCCCTGAACCCCGATGCCGCGCTGGTGCTGCCGAGCGGTGAGGGGATGCTCGGGCCGACAGCCTTCGCGGTGGCGCTGGTGCTGCTGCAGGTCGGGGTGATCCGCCGCAGCCGGTGGGCGCGGATCGCTCTGATGGCGCTGTTCACCATCGACGCCTTCGCCGCGCTCGCGGTCGCCACCTCCATGTCCGGCGATGTTGCCCATTCGCTGCTGGTGGGGGCGGGGGCCTCCGCGCTCGGCGTGATGGCGATCAGCTCCGACGCCTCACGACAGTGGGTCCAGACCCTGCGCCTGGACCACCGCAGTGCGGAGGCCGACGTGGACGCGGAGCCGGTGACCGGCGCGGGGCCTGCGGCGGGCGCGGAGGCGGTGTCCGAAGGAGACGCGGCGCGAGCGGTCGAGGGCGAGGACGCGGCGGCTCGCCCGGTGCTGTGACGACGGTCACTGCAGGGTAGAGTGCACCCACCATCGCGCCGACTCCTCACGCCCAGTGACCTGGTGACAGGCCACCCCGCCGCCGCCGAGGCGTTCCCGTCCCCTTCTCTGGGAGGACCCCATGAGCGAATCCCCTGATGCCGCGCCCGCCGACGTGGACGACCCGGAGCTGTCGGGCGACGACCAGCCGGAGCTGAAGCAGGCGATCACGCCCAAGCTGCTGCTGCTGTTCATCGTCGGCGACATCCTGGGCACCGGCGTGTACGCCCTGACCGGCAAGGTCGCCGGCGAGGTCGGCGGGGCGGGCTGGCTCCCGATCATCGTCGCCTTCGCCATCGCCATGGTGTCCGCGCTGTCGTACGTCGAGATGGTCACCAAGTACCCGCAGGCCGCAGGCGCGGCGCTGTACGTGCACAAGGCCTTCGGCGTCCACTTCCTGACCTTCATGGTCACCTTCGCGGTGCTCTCCTCGGGCATCACCTCGGCCTCGACCAGCGCGATCTTCCTCTCGGAGAACGTGCTCAAGGCCTTCGCGCTGGAGGAGCCGCTGGGCGATGCGGCCCAGCCCGTCGCCACCGGCATCGCCCTGGCCTTCCTCGCCCTGGTGGCCCTGATCAACCTGCGCGGCGTCGCCGAATCCGTCAAGGCGAACGTGGCGCTCACGCTCATCGAGCTGTCCGGTCTCTCGCTCGTGATCGTGGTGGGCTTCATCGCGCTCGGTCGCGGGGAGGCGGACCTCTCACGGGTGATCCTCTTCGAGACCCAGGACGACAAGAGCCTCTTCATGGCGGTGATCGGCGCGACCGCCCTCGCCTTCTTCTCGATGGTGGGCTTCGAGGACTCGGTGAACATGGCCGAGGAGACCGTGGACCCGGTCAAGAACTTCCCCCGCGCGCTCATCGGGGGCCTGTCGATCACGGGCGTGATCTACGTGCTGATCTCGGTCCTCGCCGTCGCGGTGGTGCCGATCGGGCAGCTCACCGAGTCCACCACCCCGCTGCTCGAGGTGGTCAAGGTCGGGGCACCGGGCATCCCGATCGACACGATCTTCGCCTTCATCTCGATCTTCGCGGTGGCCAACACGGTGCTGATCAACATGATGATGGCGTCCCGCCTGCTCTACGGCATGGCCAAGCAGGGCGTGCTGCCCGGCTTCCTCCAGGGGGTCCTGCGGGGCCGCCGGACCCCGTGGGCCGGGATCGTCTTCTCCACCGCGCTGGCCTTCGCCCTGGTGCTCACGGTGCGCTACGTGCTCCCCGAGGAGACGATCTCCGCCCTCGGCGGCACCACCGCACTGCTGCTGCTCGCGGTGTTCGGCCTGGTGAACGTCTCCGTGCTGGTGCTGCGCAAGGACACGGTCGACGTACGGCACTTCCGCACCCCGACGGTGCTGCCGGTGATCGGTGCGATCACGGCTTTCGCCCTGATCACCCCGATCGCGCAGCCGCTGCAGAACTACGTGATCGCCGGCGGTCTGCTCGGGATCGGGCTGCTCCTGTACATCATCACCTGGCTCTACAACCGTGCGGTGCGGGCCCGCCGCACCCGCTTCCGCCATCCCGACGACCTGGGCAAGCCCTGATGCTTCCCCAGCGCTCGGCCGGGTCCGTTCCGGCAGCCGTCACCCCGTTCCCCCGAGGGAGTTCCGATGTCCACCATCCTGCTGGCCTATGTTCCCAGCGCCACCAGCGAGGCGGCCTTCGCCTTCGCCGTCGACGAGGCGACGCGGCGTGGCGCCTCCCTGCTCGTGCTCGCCTCCGAACGGGCGCCCGATCCGCGCAAGGAGCGGGAAGTGGCCGATCGGCGCCCGCTCGAGGAACGACTGGCGGAGACCGGTCTCGAGTTCGAGCTGCGCGCCGTCCCCAAGCGGGATGATCCCGCGGACGACATCCTCGATGCCGTCGAGCACGACGACGTCATCCTGGTGGTGCTCGGGATCCGCAAGCGCACCCCGATCGGGAAGATCCTGCTGGGATCGACCTCGCAGCGGGTCGCGATCGAGTCCCCGGTGCCGGTGGTGCTGGTCAAGCCCGAGGGCTTCGTGCCGCCGACGCGGTTCTGAGCGCTCCGGACGGGCCGGTGCCGCGGTGACGTTCACCACGCGGGGCCGGCACTCACGGGCCTCCGGCGGGCCGCCGAGTCTTGTTTCTCTCGCGCGTGCGCGCGAGTGCTTCCTGCCGGAGGGGAGCGGAGCGAAGTTGGGGCGGCCAGAAGAACTCGCTAGGATCCCCCCCATGATCCGCCACGACGCCTCCGACCGCTTCGGGCCGGGGTGCTGACGGTGTCGGTGCTGTGGACCGTGCTGATCCTTGTCGCGACTGTCGCGATCACCCCGGTCCTCGACCGGGCCTTCGGCCGGTCCGCCTGCTGGATCCTCGCCGGGCTGTACCTCGCGGCCACGGCGGCGCTGGTCCCCGCGGCGGCGACCGTCCTCGGTGGGACCGACGATGACTCGCTGACCACGTTCTCGGTCCCCTGGGCCGGGCAATGGGGCATCGACTTCGCGCTCAAGGCGGACGGCATCGGCATCGTCTTCGCGATGATCGCCCTGGTCATCGGTGCGGTGGTGCTCGCATACTCGGCCCGCTACTTCGACCCGGGCCGACAGCTCAGCTTCTCGCTGGTGATGGCGGTGTTCACGCTGTCGATGGTGGTGCTGGTCCTCGCCGACGATCTCGTGCTGCTGTTCGTGGCCTGGGAACTGACCTCGATCGCCTCGTTCCTCCTGATCGCCCGCTCCGGTCGCGGGGGGCAGGCCGCCTCGATGCGCACGCTGCTGATCACCTTCCTCGGCGGACTCACGCTGCTGGCCGCGGTCGCGCTGATGGTGCTGCGTCTGGGCACCTCCTCGGTGAGCGAGGTGCTCGCCTCCGACGTCTGGACGACGGACCCCGCATTCACCACCCTCGTCGCGGTGCTGGTCGCGATCGCGGCATGCACGAAATCGGCCCAGTTCCCCTTCCACGTGTGGCTGCCGGACGCCATGGCCGCGGCGACCCCGGTCTCCGCATACCTCCACGCCGCCGCTGTCGTGAAGGCGGGCATCTTCCTGCTGCTGCGCTTCAGCCCGGCGTTCCACGACGTGATCACGTGGAACGTCCTGCTGATCATCGCCGGGCTCGTCACCGCGTTCGTCGGCGGAGTCCTGGCCCTGCAGCAGCCCGATCTCAAGAAGCTCATGGCCTATTCGACGGTCAGCCAGCTGGGCCTGATCGTCACCCTGATCGGGGTGGGCACCGAGGTCGCGATCCTCGCGGCGGTGCTCCACACCATCGCGCACGCCCTGTTCAAGTCCGGGCTGTTCATGATGGTCGGGGTGATCGACCACGCCGTCAACACCCGGGAGCTGCGCCGGATGCCGGCCCTGGCCCGCGCCCTGCCGGGCTCCTTCGTGGTCACCCTGCTGGGCTGCATGTCCATGGCCGGGCTGCCGCCGATGCTCGGCTTCGCCTCGAAGGAGTCGCTGCTGACCGGTGCCCTGTCCGTCGAGGGAGGCGCCTGGGCGGGCTGGGCGGTCGCCCTCGGCATCGCGGGCGCCAGCGTCCTGACCTTCGCCTACTGCGCGAAGATCGTGCTGGGCGCCTTCATCGACGGGCGGGACGAGGCGGCGCTGGCGCGGGACGACGCCGCCCCGGACGGCGCGGGCGCCGAGCCGACGCCCGCCGCATCGAGCGGTGCTGCGACGAGCGGCACCGATGCGGCGGGCGCGACCATCCGCGCGGCGGACGCGCACCGTCCCGGTGCGCTGCTGCTGTGGCCGGCTGCGCTGCCGATCCTCGCGGGCCTGCCCCTTGCCGTCTTCGTCGGTGTGCTGGACACCCCGGTCGGCCGGGCGATGGAGGCGGCCCTCGGAGGCGAGCTCCATCCTCACCTCGCGCTGTGGCATGGCATCACGCCTGAGCTGGGCATCACCATCGCCGTGATCGTGGCCGGCACGTTGCTCGCACTGGGCCGCCGGCGCCTGCTCCCCCTGCTCGAGGACCACCCCTTCCCGATCGACGGAGCGCGCGCCCTGACCGCGGTGGACGCGCTGGCCGAGCGCGTCGCCCGGGTGCTGGTGCGACCGATCGCCTCGGACGAACCGATGCGCCACCTGGGCGCGGTCCTGGTGTCGTTCGCGGCCATCGTCCTCGGTGCCCTGATCGCCCTGGGACGCGGTCTCCCCCCGCTGACCGACGGCATGAACCAGCCCCTCGACGTCGTCCTGCTGGTGCTGATGACCGCTGCCGTCATCACCCTGTGCACGCGTCGGGACCGGCTCGGCGCCGCGGTGACGCTCTCGGCGATCGGGATCCTCGCCACCGTGCAGATCCTGGTGCTGGGTGCTCCGGACGTCGCCCTGACCCAGCTGCTCGTCGAGTCGCTGACGATCATCATCATCATGCTCGTGCTGCAGCGGCTGCCGCGGGGCTTCCTCGCCACCGCACGGCCCCGTCGGCGCGGCGCTCTCGTCGTCGCCGTCCTGATGGGCCTCGCCAGCGGTGCCGGGATGTTCCTGTTCATGGGCCGCCGCGGCCGCAGCGACGTCGCGGAGTACTACATCGCGCACGCCGAGGAGATCACGGGCGGGCACAACATCGTCAACGTGATCCTGGTGGAGTTCCGTGCCCTGGACACCCTCGGCGAGCTGTCCGTGCTGGGGATGGCCGGTGTCGCGATCGTCGCGCTGATCTCCAGCGTCCGTCACCGGTTCATCGATCCCTCGGACGACTCGGACGCCTCGGACATCGTGGATGCCGAGGAGGCGGTCGAGGAGGCGCGCACCCCGGCCCTGCGCGAGGAGGGGACCTCGGCGCATCGCGCGATCCGCTCCGCGTGGGGCAACGCAGCGGCCCTGCAGCTCATGGTGCGGGTCACCGCCCCGATCCTCGTGATCATCTCGGCCGTGCTGTTCCTGCGCGGGCACAATGCCCCGGGAGGCGGCTTCATCGCCGCTCTGGTCGGTTCCGCCATCGTCGCCCTGCTGTACCTGTCCACCTCGAGGGACCGACAGATCGGTCCGCCGAGGCTGCCACTGGCCCTCATCGGCGGAGGGGTCGCCACCGCGCTCGGCGCCGGGTTCCTGGGGTTCACCCGCAGCGGTTTCCTCGAGCCCCTGCACGGCGAGGTGCTGGGCATGCATCTCTCCTCCGCGATGATCTTCGACCTCGGCGTCTATCTGGCCGTGCTGGGACTGGTGATGATCGCGGTGAACCTGCTGGGGGCGAGCGCGACCGGCGGCACGCCGCCCGGGGAGGGCACCCGTGAACGCACCGACGAAGCGGTCGAGGGCGAGCTCCCGGGACCGCTGGAGACCACCCGCGGGGAACCCGCGCCGCGTCGCCGACGGGTCGGGGTGGCCACCGCGCACCTCGACACAGGCACCGAGCCGAAGGAGGCGGGTCGCCGATGATCCTCAGCCTGACCGTGGCCGTCCTCGTGACCGGTGGTGTCTACCTCCTGCTCCAGCGCAACATGGTGCGCGCCGTCTTCGGCATCACGCTGCTCAGCCATGCGGCGAACTTCGTGCTGCTGGCGGCCGGGGTCCCCGGATGGCGCGCCGAGCCGCTCACCGATATCTCGGCCCGCGCCGATATGGCGGACCCGCTGCCGCAGGCCTTCGTCCTGACGGCCATCGTCATCACCATGGCGGTCACCATCTTCATGCTGACCCTGGCCGTCATCGGGCGTGACGACGACATGTCCCAGCACCCGCCGACCGGGGAGCCCCGAGACCAATGATCCCTGCCGTCGATCCCGCGCTGCTGCCGCTCTTCGTCGTGGTCCCCCTGCTGGGGGCCGCGCTCCTGGTGCTCGTCCGCCGGGCCGTGATGGAGCACGTGCTGCTGCTCGGGGTCCCTGTGCTGCTCGGGGCCGGAGCCCTGTGGCTGCTGCTGTTCCACCGGTCGGTGCCGGTGATCGCCCATGCCGTGGGAGGGTTCTCCGACGTCCTGTCGATCCCCTTCGTCTCCGACTCGGCCAGTGCTGTGATGCTGCTGGTCACGTCCCTCTCCACCCTCGCGGCGAGCGTGTTCCTGCTGCTGACGGGCGAGTCCCGCTATCGGTTCGTGCCCCCGCTGGTGCTGCTGCTGACCGCCGGGGTCAACGGCGCCCTGCTCACCGGCGACCTGTTCAACCTGTTCGTGTGGGTCGAGGTCATGCTGATGCCCTCCTACGCGCTCATCGCGGTGACCGGCACCTGGCGCCGGCTCGGCATCGGTCGGCTGTTCGTCCTGGTCAATCTGCTCACCTCGACGATTCTCGTGATCGGTGTGGGCTTCGTGTACGGGACCGCGGGCACCGTGAACCTCGCCGAGCTGGCCGGCGCGGGCAGCGAGGACCCGAGGATCGCGGCCGCACTCGCCGTGGTGCTGCTGGCCCTCGCGGTCAAGGGCGGCATGGTGCCGGTGCACTCCTGGCTGCCGCGCGCCTACCCGGCGACCTCGGCCGGGATCATGGCCCTGTTCTCCGCCCTGCACACCAAGGTGGCGCTGTACGCGATCTACCGCATCGTCTCGGTGACCTTCTCCGACGGCATGCCGTTCCTCGCGGTGCTCGCGGTCCTGGTGATCGCGACCATCCTCCTCGGCGCGTTCTCCACCGCCGCCTCGTCCCGGCTGCGCACCGCGATGGGGCACCAGATGGTGGCCGGCGTCGGCCACATCCTGCTGGGACTGGTGCTGTTCACCCAGCTCTCGCTCACGGCGGGACTGCTCTACCTGGTCCACCACGTGGTGACGATATCGGCGCTGCTGCTGACCACGGGCGCGATCGAGCACACCTACGGGTCCGGCCGTCTCGAGCATCTCTCCGGGCTGGCCCGGCGTGATCCGTGGGTCATCGCGGTCCTCGCCCTGGGCCTGTTCAGCCTCGTGGGACTGCCGCCGACGTCCGGCCTGTGGGGCAAGATCGGCCTGCTCGGAGCCTCCGCCGAGCAGATCCCGACCGGGGACGTCGTCCTCGGCTGGGCCGCGATCATCGCGGTGCTGGCGGCGTCCGTGGGATCTCTTCTGGGGCTGCAGCGGCTGTGGCGCGGGATCGCCTGGGGCGAGGACATGACCACCTATCGGCCCGATGACGCACGGACCGGGCGCGGCGCCGAGGTCACGCTGCCGGCGGAGGTCCGGGTGCCGTGGAGGCTCGCGCTGCCGGGTGCGTCGATGATGGCGCTGTCGCTCGCGATGTTCGTCGGCATCGGGCTGCTGCTGCCGTTCTTCGATGCCGCTGCGGCCGGGCTGCTCGACGTCGACGCCTATGTGGAAGCGGTGAAGGGCTGATGATGCGCCTGTGGTATTCGGTGAGCTACGTGCTGTGGATTCTCGTGGAGATCGTCAAGGGATCTCTCGACGTCGCCCGCGGCGTCTACAGCCGCCGCACCCTCAGTTCTCCCGCGATCGTGGAGTATCCGCTGCGCGGCACGACCGACGTCGAGATCGTCGCCATGGCCTCCTCGATCACGATCACCCCCGGCACCCTCGTGGTCGGCACCGCCCACGGCACCGTGGACGAGGGTCCCAGCCTGTTCGTGCACGTGCTGTTCGCCGAGTCCCGTGAGCAGATCGTCGCCGACCTCACCGAGATGGAGGACCGGCTGCTGCACGCCACGCGAGGCCGGAGAGGGGCGGAGGAGGCTCGCCGGCCGCACCGCAGCGGGGCCGTCGACGTGCGCTTCGTCGACGGTCGGATGGCCCGCCGTGTGCGGGAGGACGATGGACGAGATGCGCGCAGGTCACCCGGGCCGCTGCGCCCCACGGATCCGGAGGAGAAGCGATGAGCGTCGTGCTGTGGATGACCGTCGTCCTGCTGGCGGCGACGATCCTGGTGGGCCTGTTCCGGATCGCGACCGCGCCCGATCCGGCCAGTCGCGCGGTCGTCGGTGACCTCGTCTTCTTCTCCGCCATCGGCGTGATCGTGCTGGTGGGTCTGTTCAAGGAGTCGGCGGCCGCGGTGGATGCGGCGCTGATCGCCTCGGTGCTCGGGATCCTGGCCACCGTGGCGCTCGCCCGGATCCTCACCAGGGGGCGTCGATGATGGCTGTGCTCGACGTCGCGATGACGGTGCTGATCTCCGTGCTCCTGCTCGGGGGCGGGTTCTGGATGTTCACCTCGGCCCTGTCGATGTTCCATGCCCGGGACTCGCTGTCCCGGATCAACGTGCTCTCCCCGGCGACGGGCCTGGGCCTGCCGATGATCGTGGTCGGTGCGTTCCTGCAGCACACCCGCACCGATGGGTTCGCACTCGACCTGCTGCTGAAGACGGTCATCACCGTCATCGCCCTGATCATCGTCTCGTCGGTGGCCTCGAACGTCCTGTCCCGCGCCGCGTATTCGTCGGGGAACCCGGTCGATCCGCGCACCGCCCCGCAGGACCTCGAGCGGGCTCCGGGCGATGGGGAGCAGACACCCCACAGCGACGACCGCTGACGGCCTGATGACCGGGCCCCCGACTGCGGGGCGGTCGTGGTGTGCCGGCGCTGCGTCGTGCCGGGTCCGGCTCTCGGTGCCCACGGCCCGCGGAGCGCTCCCAGTGCATACCCTGGTTCCATGGTGACGACACTGCCGTACGGTTCCTGGCCCTCGCCCCTGACCGCCGAGCTGCTCGCGACGGGCGGCATCCGGCTCGGTGCCCCGCGCCCGGTCGGGGATGCCGTGTGGTGGACGGAGGGCATCTCCACCGAGGGGGGACGCCAGGCGATCCTCCGCACCGCCGGACCGGTCGCCCTGCCGGGGACCGCCGGCTCTGATGCGGCAGGTGGCGCCGGCCCCGCTGCGGAGCCGGTCACCGTGCTGCCCGCCCCCTTCAACGCCCGCTCCCGCGTGCACGAATACGGCGGCGCCGGCTGGACCGTCGTGCCCGGGACGGCCGACGAGGCGACCCGTCGCCCGCCGCTGGTGGTGTTCGTGAACTTCGAGGACCAGCGCGTGCACGCCCTCCGCGAGGGGGAGCAGCCGCTCCCGCTGACCCCTGTCGGCCGCGAGGTCGAGTCCGCGCAGGGCCCCTCTCTGCGCTGGGCGGACCCCACCCCGGTCACTCTTGCCGACGGCACCGCCGAGGTCTGGTGGATCTGTGAGGACCACACCGGTGGCGAGGACGGACCCCGCCTCGGAGCCGACGGCGCACCGCACATCGAGCGGTACGTCGTCGCGGTGCCGCTGGACGGCTCGGCCGCCGAGGATCCCGCGGCCCTGCGCCGGGTCACCCCGTCGGCCCGCTTCGTCGCGCATCCGCGGCTCAGCCCCGACGGCACGCGGCTGGCCTGGCTCAGCTGGGAGCACCCGCAGATGCCGTGGGACGGCACGCAGCTGCACGTGGCACCGCTGATGAACGGCAGCGCCGGGGAGGGCGAGATCATCGCCGGCGGCGAGGACACCTCCGTCCTGCAGCCCGAATGGCTCGATGATCAGCGTCTGCTGTTCCTCTCCGACACCTCCGGCTGGTGGAACCCCTGGATCTGGTCGGCCGACGACGGCACCCACCAGATCCTCGAGCTCGACCAGGAGTTCGCCGGGCCGATGTGGGCACTGGGCAGCAGCTGGTACCAGGTGCTGGATCCTGACCGGGCGCTGGTGCAGCACGGCCGCGCCGAGACCTCGCTGTCCGTGCTGCGGATCAGCACCGGGCAGCTCGCTCCGCTGGACTGCCCGCTCACCGACATCGGCGCCGCCCAGCTGCGCGAGGACGGTCTGCTGGTGCTCGCGGGCGCCTCGCCCACACAGTTCGCGGCGATCCATCTCGCCCGCCTCGACCTCGGGGACAGCGACTTCGTGGACGGCACTGCCCCGACGGCCGACGAGCCCGGCGCCGGCAGCATCCCGTCGGCCCCTGCGCTGACGCCGCCGTCCGCCAGCGGCACCTCGATGCTCTCGCCCTCGGGCAGCAGAGCGG
>JAKDNE010000335.1 GCA_030451965.1 Brachybacterium sp.
CGGGATGGGGTTGTGGTCGGTCCAGGGGCCGGTCAGGGATGGAGGTCGGCGGGGCCGAAGGCCTGGGGCAGCACGGCGTCCATCCCGCGCGGGCCCTCGGGGGTGAGGATCACGAGGTCCGGCGCCGCATGCTCGGAGAGCAGCTGCCGGCAGCGGCCGCAGGGCATGACCACGCCGCGCTCCTCGCGGGCGAGCTGCTCACCGCCGCCCCCGCACACGAAACGGCGCAGGCGCCCACCACCGCCGGCGACCAGCTCGCTGATCAGCCCGCACTCGGCACACAGGGTGACGCCGTAGCCGGCGTTCTCGACGTTGCATCCGCGCACCAGGCGGCCGTCCTCGGTCACTCCGGCAGCGCCCACCCGGAAGTGGGAGTACGGGGCGTACGCGCACTCAGCGATCTCACGGGCCACGGCGAGCAGATCCTCGAACCCGGCCTCGCCGGCGCCGTCCACGGTGGTCTCGCTCTTGGTCATGTCCACGATGCTCTCACTGCTTGATGTACGGCGTGCCGTTGGCGGCCGGCACCCGCACCCGGCCCACGACGCCCGCCACCGCGAACAGAGCGACGATGTACGGGAGCATCAGCAGGAAGTCGCTCGGGATGGACACGCCGCCCTCTGCCGCGGACATGGTGCCCAATCGGAGCTGGAGCGAGTCCGCGAAGGCGAAGGTGAGCGCTGCCAGCAGGGCACCGACGGGATGGTAGCGGCCCAGGATCATCGCGGCGAGGGCGATGTAGCCCTTGCCGGCGGACATCTCCTCGCCGAAGGCGACCCCGGTGCCGATGGTCAGCGTCGCACCGCCGAGTCCGGCCACGGCCGAGCCGAGCAGCACATTCTTCCAGCGCGTGAGGTTCACGGCGATGCCGACGGTGTCAGCGGCCTTGGGATGCTCACCGACGGAGCGCACCCGCAGACCCCAGCGGGTGCGGAACAGTGCGACCGTCAGCCCGGCGACGATGATCCACATCAGGTAGACCAGGATGTTCTGCTCGAACAGCGCGGCACCGATCAGCGGGATGTCGGCCAGCACGGGGATCCGCAGCGTGGGCAGGCGCATCGGGGCGTTGAACAGACCGGGGTTGTCCCGCATCACGCTGCCGAAGAAGAACGAGGTGAGCCCGATCGCGAGGACGTTCAGCACCACGCCGACGATGATCTGCTGGACGTAGTAGCCGACGGCGAACAGGGCGAGCATCGCCCCCATGAACAGCGCCACCACCGGAGCGGCGAGCAGGCCGATCCACACGCTGCCGGTGAGCGATCCGACCAGGGTCGCGCCGAAGGCACCGAACAGCAGCTGCCCCTCGATGGCGATGTTGATGACGCCGGAGCGTTCGGAGAGCACCCCGGACAGCGCACCGAAGGCCAGCGGGACGGCGAGCACGATGGTGCCCTGCAGCAGAGTGGTCACGTCGAGGGTCCGCTGCGAGATCACCCAGGTCAGGAACGAGAGGATCCAGGCCACCGCGAACACGGCGATCAGGGTCAGTCGCACCCGGGCCGCCGGCCGGGCCACGCGGGCCTGGAGCACCCACAGCCCGGCAGAGGCGAGCAGGGCGATCAAGGACAGCACGATCGAGCCGGCCATCGAGGGCAGGACGATCCGCTCGGGGACCACGCCGAAGGGGTTCATGTCGCTGGGGTGGACCACCACGTAGGCGGACTCGACCCCGGGGATCCCCCGCAGGCCGAACACGACCAGTGCGAGCAGTGCCATCACCGTGGTGCTCGCGGGCAGGTGCCACCAGCTGGAGGGACGGGTGTCGTCGAGCGTCCTGGCGATGACGGAGTCGTCCTTGGCGACGAGAGGTGTCGTGCTCATCGCTCCTCCTCCTGCTCGTCGGTGCGGTCCTCGGGCCGTTCTGATGCGGGTGCAGGTCCGTCTGTCGAGGACGGATCCGGTGGCGAGGGTTCCGGGGTGCCGGGCGCGGCCTGGTCGCTCGTGGCGGCGTCGGTCCCGGCGGCATCGGTCGCAGCGTCGGCGGTCGCTGCGGCACCGGAGGCGACGGCGGCCTTCTCGGAGCCGGTGCGGGCGCGGCGGGCGCCGTGCTTGCGGGCGCTCGCCCCGGGGTGGTCGATGCGGCGCAGACCGACCAGGGTGCGCACCAGCGGTGGGGCGGCGATGAACAGCACCACGAGCACCTGGATCACCTGCACCAGGTCCAACGGGACACCCTGGTTCGACTCCATGAAGCGGCCGCCGGTGGACAGTCCCGCGAACAGCAGGCCGGCCAGCACGATGCCGACAGGACCCGAGCGGCCCAGCAGCGCCACGGTGATGGCGTCGAAGCCGATGCTCCCGGCCACGCCCTCGGTGAGCCTGTGCTCGGTGCCGAGCACGTGCACGGCGCCGGCCAGACCCACCAGGGCGCCGGCCACGGCCAGCACCAGGAAGGCGGTGCGCGCCGGGGAGATGCCGGCGACCTGGGCGGCGCGGGGGTTGGAACCCACTGCCCGGAAGTGGAAGCCGATGGTGGAGCGGCTCATCAGCCACCACAGCACGACAGCCGCGCCGGCGGCGAGGAGCAGCCCTGCGTGGAGGCGGAATCCGGAGCCCAGCAGCAGCGGCAGCACCGCGTTGTCGCCCACCGAGGGCGAGGTCGGCTGGGACTGGTTGGCGCCGGTGAAGGCCGCGGTCTTCAGCGCGAAGAACAGCAGATAGGTGGCGATCCAGTTCAGCATGATGGTGCTGATGACCTCGTTGGCGCCGAAGCGGGCCTTGAGGAAACCGGCGATGCCGCCCCAGATGCCACCGGCGAGCGTGCCGGCGATCAGGCAGACCAGCAGGTGGACACCGATGGGCAGGTCGAAGGTGAAGCCCACGTATCCGGCGGCCATCGCGCCGGCGATCAGCTGTCCGGTGCCGCCGATGTTGAACAGGCCGGCACGGAAGGAGACGGCCATCCCCGCGGAGGCGATGATCAGCGGCGTGGCGATGGTGAGGGTCTCGGTGAGCGGGCGCAGGCCGGCGGCGAGCGCGGGCAGCAGCACGTAGGTCCCGCTGCCGCCGGCCTCCCGGAGGCTCTCGGCCACCCGGGTGTACCCGGGGATGTCGAAGATCGCGCCACGGAACATGGCGCTGTAGGCCTGGGTGACGGACTGCCAGATCGCGGTCAGGGAGTCGACGGGCCGGTCGAAGAAGTATCCGAGGGATGCCCGGACCTCCTGATCGGCGATCACGATCAGCACGGAGCCGATCAGGAAGGCGAACACGAAGCTCATCACCACGACCAGCAGATCGCCGCGGGCGATCTTCTGCAGGGTCCTGGA
>JAKDNE010000336.1 GCA_030451965.1 Brachybacterium sp.
CCCCGCCCCACGGGCCCGAGCATCCACCGCCCGCGGCACAGGATCGCCGCTGTCGGCGATGGGCGCCGCGCGGCCGAGCCGGCGCACGGTCCTCGGGGCTGGCCTCGCCGGTCTCGGCGCCGCGGGCCTCGCCGGGTGCGGAGGCGACTCCGGCGATCGCGAGTCGCTCGTCGTCGCGATCGTCTCAAACCCGCAGATGCAGGACGCGATCAGCCTCATCGACCACTTCACGCAGCAGCATCCCGGTATCGACGTGCGCTTCGTGTCCCTGCCGGAGAACGAGGCACGCGCGAAGATCACCGCCTCGGTCGCCTCCGGCGGCGGCGAGTTCGACGTCGTGATGATCTCCAACTACGAGACCCCGCTGTGGGCCGCCAACGACTGGCTCACCGACCTCGAGCCGTACATCGCGAAGACCGACGGCTACCAGCCCGATGACTTCATCCCCACCATCAAGGACGCCCTGACCGTCGACGGCTCGATGTACTCGGTGCCGTTCTACGGCGAGAGCGCGTTCCTCGTGTACCGCCAGGACCTCTTCGAACAGGCAGGGCTCGAGATGCCCGAGCGCCCCAGCTGGGGCGAGCTGCAGGAGTTCGCCGGAGCCCTCCACGACCCCGACGCCGGCATGACCGGCCTCGCGCTGCGCGGACTGGCCGGCTGGGGCGAGAACCTCGCACCGATCAACACCACCATCAACACCTTCGGCGGCCGCTGGTTCGACATGGACTGGGCCCCCTCCCTCGACTCCCCCGAGGTGCGGGAGGCGGTGAGCACCTACGTCGACACCGTGCGCTCCGTCGGTCAGCCCGGGGCCGCGACCTCCGGCTTCGGCGACTGCCTGACCCTGGTCAGCCAGGGCAACGCCGCCATGTGGTTCGACGCCACCTCGATGGTCTCCGGTATCGAGGACCCCCGGTCCTCGACCGTCGTCGGCAGGACCGGGTACGCCCTGGGGCCCACAGAGCTCACCGAGTCCACCAGCTGGCTGTACTCCTGGGCGCTGGCCATCCCGCAGACCAGCGAGAAGAAGGATGCGGCCTGGGAGTTCATCGCCTGGATGACCCACCCCGACTACTTCCAGCTGGTCGGCGAGGAGATCGGCTGGGAGGCGCTGCCGCCCGGTTCGCGACTGTCCACCTATGAGATCCCCGAGTACGCGGAGCTCTCGAAGACCTACGCCGAGCCCACCCTGAACTCGATGGCGGCCGCCACCCAGGAGCAGTCCATGACCGAGGAGGTCCCGTACCCGGGCCTGCAGTTCGTGGGGATCCCCGAGTTCCAGGACCTCGGCACCCGCGTGGGCCAGCAGTTCTCCGCCGCGATCGCCGGGCAGAAGAGCGTCGACGAGGCCCTGGAGCAGTCGCAGGGCTTCACCGAGTCGGTCGCCCGCACCTACGGATGGGAGGGCTGAGCGATGGCGACAGCCACTGGACGAACCGCGAGCCACCAGCCGAAGGAGACGGACCGATGAGCACAGCCACCGACACCCCCGTCGACCCCGGAGCCGCCGCGCCCCGCATCCGGAAGACCACCGCAGCGGGCAGCACGCCCGACGGCGGACACTCCACAGCCGAGGCCTGGCGACGGCGGCTGCCTCTGATGCCCGCGTTCCTCTTCGTGGTCATCTGCACCCAGATCCCGTTCCTGCTGACGATCTGGTACTCGCTGCGCTCCCGCAACCTGCTGCGCCCCGAGGGCGAGGAGTTCGTGGGCCTGCGCAACTACCTCGACATCTTCGTCGACTCCACGTTCCGCACCGCCGCGCTGAACTCCATCCTGATCACCTTCGGCTGCGTGATGGTCTCGCTGGTGATCGGGCTCGGGCTGGCCATGCTGCTGGACCGGAAGTTCTTCGGTCGCGGCTTCATCCGCACCCTGCTGATCACGCCGTTCCTGATCATGCCGGTGGCCGGGGCGATGCTCTGGGCGATCTCGATGTTCGACCCCACCTACGGCCTGGTGAACTGGCTGATCGGCACCGTGGGGATCTCCCCCGTGGACTGGACCAGCCAGCTGCCGATGCTCTCGATCATCATCGCGCTGGTCTGGCAGTGGACCCCGTTCATGATGCTGCTGCTCCTGGCCGGCTTGCAGTCCCAGACCGGTGATGTGCTCGAGGCCGCCTCGATGGACGGTGCCGGACCGCTGCAGACCTTCGTGCACATCACCCTGCCCCACCTGCGCTTCTACCTCGAGCTGTCGGTGCTGCTGGGGGCGATCTACGTCGTGAACACCTTCGACCAGATCTACCTGATGACGGCGGGCGGGCCCGGCACGGCCAGCGCCAACCTGCCGTTCTACATCTACCAGCGTGCCTTCCTCGGCTTCGACATCGGGCAGTCCTCCGCGATGGGCGTGATCACGGTGATCGCGACGATCATCCTGGCGACCTTCGCGCTGCGCCTGATCTTCACGAGCATCAACTCCAAGGAGCAGTCATGAGCGCCCAGGCCCTCGACGTCCGCCCGGCCCCGACGCCGATCCGGCCGCGACGCCCCCGCGGCAGGGCCGGCGGGATCGCCCTGACCGTGCTGGCCTGGGCCGCAGGTCTGATCTTCTTCGCCCCCGTGGCATGGATGGTGCTGACCAGCTTCAAGCAGGAGAGCCAGGCGGCCTCGAACCCGCCGACCTTCTTCTTCACCCCGACCCTGGACCAGTACGCCTCGATCATCTCCAGCGGCGGCGCGGGCAGCTATCTGCTGAACTCGGTGACCGCCACCGTCTGCTCGACCCTGCTGGTGCTGGTGCTCGCGGTCCCCGCCGCCTATGCGGTGAGCATCCGACCGGTGAAGCGGACCCAGGACTTCCTGTTCTTCTTCATCTCCACCAAGATGCTGCCGGTGGTCGCGGTGATCATGCCGATCTACGTGATCGCCGGGCAGATCAGGATGCTCGACAACATCCTCACCCTGATCGTCCTGTACACGGCGATGAACCTGCCGATCGCGGTATGGATGATGCGCTCGTTCTTCCTCGAGGTGCCCGGTGAGGTGCTCGAGGCGGCCTCGATCGACGGTGCCTCGCTGGTGCGCACCATGCGCACGGTGCTGCTGCCGATGGTGGCCCCGGGCATCGCGGCGACCGCGCTGATCTGCGTGATCTTCGCGTGGAACGAGTTCTTCTTCGCCCTGAACCTCACCGCCGCGAACGCCGCGACCGTGCCGATCTTCCTGATGTCGACCATGACCTCGGAGGGGCAGTTCCTGGCCCGGCTGGCAGCCGCCTCGGTGCTGGCCTCGCTGCCGGTGGTGCTGGCCGGG
>JAKDNE010000029.1 GCA_030451965.1 Brachybacterium sp.
ACCGGGTCGGCGTCGGCGCTGCTGCATAGTCGACAGCGGGCAGGAACGCCTGCCCCAGCCCACTCGTGGAAGGCCCGTCGTGCCCGTCATCCCCTCCCCCGTCGATGCGATCGACCTCCGCTACGACGTCTCAGGCTCGGGGCCCGCGCTGGTGCTGCTGCACGGCTCGGTCCTCTCCCGAGCGATCTGGCGGGGACTGGGCTACCTCGAGCCGCTCTCGGCCGAGCACACGGTGGTGCGGGTCGATCTGCGCGGGCACGGCATGTCGGGAGCACCCCACGAGGTATCGGCGTACGCCCAGCAGACCTTCGTGGCCGATCTGCTCGCCGTCCTCGACGCCGAGGGCATCAGGCGTGCTGCTCTGCTGGGCTACTCGCTCGGGGCACGGGTCGCGCTGAGCACCGCACTCTCCCACCCGGACCGGGTGACGCACCTGGTCAGCCTCGGCGGCTCTGCCTCCACGCAGCACGGCGTCGTGGACTCGGTGTTCTTCCCCGGCGTGATCGACGCGGTGCGCGAGGGCGGCATGGAAGCGTTCTGCGCCGGTCAGGGCCTGGGTCCCGAGGTCGACTCACGCCGCGCCCGGGCCACCCGCACCGCATTCCTCGCGGCTGACCCCCGGGCGGTCGCGGCCCTGCTGGAGGCCACGGATCGGACCGCGGGGGTCCCGGACGAGGTCCTCGCCGGGTGCGAAGTACCCGCCCTGTGGATGGCGGGCAGCGAGGATCATCCCCGCCTCGAGGAGTCACGGCGAGCGGCCGCGCTGATGGCAGAGGCAGAGTTCGTGCCACTGCCGGGCCGCGACCATGGCGGCACCCTGTTCCCGCCCGACGAGGTGCTCGAGCACGTGCTGCCGTTCCTGCGCTGACGCGGAGGCACGCAGCCGTCGCGGCCGCCTTCGCGCCGCGCGGAGCTCGGCCGGTCAGAGGAGCTGTCGCACCAGCGCGAACAGGGCGACGGCGACGATGATGCCGCGCAGCAGCCACTCCGGCATCCGCTTGGCGAGGTGGGCGCCGAAGTATCCGCCGAGCAGAGCGCCGACGGCGATCGCCGCGGTCGCGATCCAGACGATCTCGACCCCCAGCACGAAGTGCGCGATCAGGTACACGGTCGCGGCGGAGAGGTTCACGACCAGGCTGAGCAGGTTCTTGATGCTGTTGACCGAGCGCATCGACCGCCCGGTGAAGGTGCCGAGCACGCCGAGATAGAGGATGCCCTGGGCAGCGGTGAAGTAGCCGCCGTAGACCGAGGCCGCGCCCATCGCGCCGATCAGGCCCGGCGAGCGGTACGGGCTCCGCGCCGGGACCCCGTCGGCCGCGTCCCTCCCGGCCTCCGCCGCAGCGCTCCCTTCGACCGCAGGGCCGTCCGCGGGGGCCGCGCCGCCCTCCGCCGCAGCGCTCCCTTCGACCGCAGGGCCGTCCGCGGCATCCGCGCCACCGACCGCCGCCGCGGTGGCGGCGCTCCCGGACGCTCGGCGTGCCGCGCGCCGTTCCTGACTGGAGCGGAGCATCGCGGTGATGCGCTTCTGGAAGATGACCATGCCCAGTGCGAAGACGATCAGCAGCGGCACGATCACATCGAGCGCGCCCGTGGGGGAGATCAGCAGCAGCAGCGCACCGCCGGTGGCGCACAGGGCGGTGACCACCATGAGCGGGCCGAGGTTCCCCTTCTCCTCGGCGATCTCGCGGCGGTACCCGTACACGGAGCCGAAGGTCGAGAAGAGGATCCCGATGGTGTTGGTGCGCACGGCGGCCCCGGGCGGGATGCCGAGGGCCAGCAGCACCGGGAGGGTGAGCAGCGACCCGGAACCGACGGCGGCGTTGATGGCTCCGGCGAGGGTGCCCATGAGGAGCAGGACGATCAGTGAGACGGGTTCCACGAGCGTCGACTCTACCCAGGAACGCCCGTGCGGCGGCTCGCGTCCTGTCCCTCGGCCGCGAGCCGCCGTGCCCGCAAACGCCTCAGCCCGCGGGCAGCAGCCAGTCGTTCGGCGCGAACAGCTCGATGTGCACGTGCTCCGGATCCACCGCGAGCTCCTCCAGCTGCCCGCGCACGTTCTGCAGGAAGCCGTGGGAGCCGCACAGGTAGATCTCGGCCTCCTCGGGCAGGTGCTCGGCCTGAAGTCCCATCCGTCCCGCATGCACGCGGACCCTGCCCGTGGCGGTCCCGGGGAGCTCGTCCGCGGGCTGCGCCGCGGTGAACCACAGCCCGAGGCGCGCATCCGCCCCCTCGGGCAGCGCGCACAGGGTCGCCACCAGCTCGCGGACGTGAGCGGAGTCCTCCGCGTCCCGGTCGGCGTGCATCACCCGCACCGGACGGTGCGGCTGCGTGGCGGCGAGGTGGCGCAGCATCCCGAGCATCGGTGTGATGCCGATGCCGTTCGAGATCAGCACCACCGGGTCCTCGCTGCGGGTGTCCAGGGCGAGGTCGCCGTAGGGCAGGGTGATCTGCAGCCGGTCACCCTCACGGAGGTTCCCGTGGATCCAGGAGGAGACCTCGCCCCGGGGGTCCGTATCCGCGGCGTCGAGGCGACGCACGGTGATCCGCCAGCGCCCCTCGCCCGGGGCGTCGGAGAGCGAGTACTGGCGCAGCTGCCGGGCACCGTCCGGCAGTCGCACCCCGACGGTGGTGTACTGGCCGGGGACGAAGTCGCGCAGCGGCTCTTCGCCCTCCGCGGCGCTCAGCACATACGACGCCACGGTCGAGCTCTCCTGGGTGCGACGGAGGACGACCGCCTCCCGGAACACGTCTCCGGGGGCGACCTCGGCCGCGGCATACAACTCCTTCTCGAAGTCGATCAGCGTCCCGGCCATGTGCCAGTAGACCGCGTCCCAGGCCGCGGCGATGTCGGCGGTGATGGTCTCCGCCCCGAGCACCTCGACGATCGCCGCCATCAGGTGCTCATGGACGATGCCGTACTGATCCTCGGTGATGCCGAGGGAGGCGTGCTTGTGGCCGATGCGCCCGAGCATCTCGCGCGGGCTCGGGGCATCCGGGGTCACCAGCAGGGTGGCGTAGGTGGCGACCGAGGCGGCGAGCGCCTTCTGCTGTGCGCCCTGCGCCTGGTTGCCCCGGTTGAAGGTATCCACCAGCAGCTCTGGGTGGGCGCTGAACATGCGCTGGTAGAAGACGGGGGCGATCTCGTCGATGTGCGCACCGACCAGTGGGAGGGTCGCCCTCACCGCCTCCTCGTGGGCAGGTGCGAGCCGGGCATCCGGATCCAGCTGCGGGTGGAGGGCATAAGCGACATCGACGGTCACGTCGGTTCCTTCCTGAGGGGTGGAGCATCTCCGTCGCTGCCGCGACGAGCTCGCCTCAACGGTAGGGAGCCGCCTCTTCCCGGACCGGCGACCTTCGTCCTGACCAGGTCGGGCCCAGCACTCTGCGGTGCTGTCAGTCCGCCGCCTCGGCCACGGCGTCCTGGAGCACCTGGGCGTGGGTGTGCTCCGTGTCCTTCGCCGCGAACAGCAGCACCAGACGCGTCGCACCGGCGTCGAGCGCGCGCTGCCGGAGCGCCTGGGCGGCGCCGGACTCGTCGAGCTCCCTGCGGTAGTGGCCGGAGAACTCCTCGAAGTCCAGCTCCCCGCTGTGGAAGGCCGTGCGGAGGTCCGAGCTGGGGGCGGCGTCCTTGTCCCAGTCGTCGTGGTGCAGCCGCTCCTTCTTCACACCCCGCGGCCAGAGCCGGTCCACCAGCACCCGGAACTCCGTCGGATCGGAGCCCTCGTCGTCGAGCATGTCGTGGACGCGGGCCAGGTCGATGTGCAGCGCGGTCATCAGATCTCCTTCGGTGAGCGGCCACCGGCGACGAGGGAAGAACGAGGCGGTGGGAAAACAGAAGGACCCGGCCTGCGCAACGGCGCGGACCGGGTCCCGGGGCGGAGCGCCTCAGGCCAGGGCGGCCCGGGCGGCCTCGTAGTCGGGCTCGTCGGTGACCTCGGCGACGTGCTCGGTGTAGACGACCTTGCCGCTCTCGTCGGTCACGATGACCGCACGGGAGAGCAGACCCGCCAGCGGGCCATCGTTCATCGTCACGCCGAAGTCCTCACCGAAGGTGGAGCGGAAGGCGGAGCCGGTGACCACGTTCTCGATGCCCTCGGCGCCGCAGAAGCGGGCCTGGGCGAAGGGCAGGTCCTTGGAGACGCAGACGACGACGGTGTTCTCGAGACCCGCGGCGAGCTCGTTGAACTTCCGCACGCTCATCGCGCAGGTGCCGGTGTCCAGCGAGGGGAAGATGTTCAGCACGACGCGCTTGCCGGCGAGGTCCGAGCTGCTGACGGCGGACAGATCCTGGCCGACGAGCTCGAAGGCCGGCAGTGCGGAGCCCTGTGAGGGCAGCTCGCCGACGGTCGTGACGGGATTGTTGTGGAAATTAACGGAAGCCATGCCTCCATCATCATCCTTCGAGCGCAACGGCACAACCTGGCCCCTGGGGACCCGTGGCGAGGTCAGTCCATCGTCTCGCGCAGCCGCCCGATCTGCTCCTCGACGTCGTAGTCCGCCTCGGGCCACTGCGGGTCGATGCCCTCCAGCGCGTCCAGCAGCAGCTGCTGCACGGCGATGCGGGCATACCACTTGCGGTCGGCCGGGACCACCGTCCAGGGGGCCCCGACCGTCGAGGTGGCGCGCAGCGCCCGCGTGTACGCCTCCATATAGTCGTCCCAGTGCTGGCGCTCGTCGACATCGCCCGGGTTGAACTTCCAGTGCTTGTCAGACCGTTCGAGTCGCTCCATCAGCCGCTCCGCCTGCTCCTGGCGGGAGATGTGGAGCATGACCTTCACGATCGTCGTACCGGCCTCGGTGAGCTCGCGCTCGAAGGCGTTGATGGCCGTGTAGCGCTCGCGGATCTCCGTGGCGTCGGCCCAGCCGTGCACCCGATGGATCAGCACGTCCTCGTAGTGCGAGCGGTCGAAGACCCCGATGATCCCGGGAGCGGGGGTGTGCTTGCGGATCCGCCACAGGAAGTCGTGGCGCTTCTCCGCTGCGGTGGGCGCTTTGAACGCGGTGATGTCCACGCCCTGCGGGTCCACGTTCCCCACCACGTGCCGCATGATCCCGCCCTTGCCGGCGGTGTCCATGCCCTGCACGATCAGCAGCACGGAGCGGCCGCCCGACTCCCCGTGGTGCGCCGCGTACAGGCGCTCCTGCAGGTCGTCGAGCGCACGGTCGCGCAGCGTGAGCAGCTTCTTGCCGTCGGCCTTCTTCCCTCCGAAGCCGGGGGTGGCGCGCGGGTCGAATTCGGTGACGTCTCCGGTCCAGCCGGAGGGCAGCGGGAAGCCGGTGGGCGTCTGGTCGGCGAGCGAGGTCTTCTTCGACATGGGGGAAGCGTAGCCCGCGCGAACTCGGGGGGCCCGGCGTCCGAGGCCGATTTGACTCCACCGACCGGTCAGCGGAACGTCATGGCATGACTCTCACCGCGATCACCCACGCCCACGTCGTCCCGATCGAGGGCGAGCCCTTCGACGGCACCGTCCTGATCCAGGACGGCCGCATCACCGACCTCGGCCCCGAGCTGGAGGTCCCGGCGGGGGCCGAGATCCTCGATGCGGCCGGCGGCTGGCTGCTGCCGGGCTTCATCGACGCCCACGTGCACCTCGGCGTCGCCGAGGAGGGCGAGGGCTGGGCCGGTGAGGACACGAACGAGATGACGGCCCCGGTGATGGCCGCGGCCCGGGCGATCGATGCGATCAACCCCGTCGAGATCGGGTTCGACGACGCGATCATCGGTGGGATCACGGCGGTGAACGTGAACCCCGGTTCCGGCAACCCGATCGGTGGTCTCGCGGTCGCGATCCGCACCCATGGCCGGGTGGTGGACGAGATGGTGCTGCGCAGCCCCTCCGGTCTCAAGGCCGCGCTCGGCGAGAACCCCAAGCGGGTCTACGGCGAGCGCTCCCAGACCCCGTCGACCCGGCTCGGCGTCGCCCTGACGATCCGTCAGGCCTTCGCGAAGGCCCGGGCCTGGGCGGCCAAGCCCGCGGAGGACCGGGACTCGGATCTGGTCTCCGAGGCGCTCAGCCGGGTGCTGGAGCGGGAGATCCCCTGGCGCCAGCACTCCCATCGGGCCGACGACATCGCCACCGCGCTGCGGATCGCCGAGGAGTTCGGCTTCGAGCTGGTGCTCGACCACGGCACGGAGTCCTACCTGATCGCCGATCGGATCGCGGAGGCCGGAGTGCCGGTGCTCTACGGCCCGCTGATCGTCTCGCGGTCCAAGGTGGAGGTGCGTCACCGCACCCCGAAGGCCCCCGGCATCCTCACCGCTGCGGGGGTGAAGGTCTCCATCATCACGGACCATCCGGTGGTGCCCATCGAGTTCCTGGTCGACCAGGCCGCGCTCGCGGTCAAGCACGGGATGGCTCCGGCCGATGCCCTGCGGGCGATCACGGTGAACCCGGCCGAGGTGCTGGGGGTCGCCGATCGGCTGGGCTCGTTGGTGCCGGGCAAGGATGCGGATCTGGTGCTGTGGGAGGGAGACCCGCTGGACGTGCGGCACCGGACGCTGCGCGTGTGGCAGGGAGGCCGCGAGGTGATGCACCGCGACGCGGCCGGCGAGCCGGTGATCGCCCCGCGCTGACGGCGTGACGGGCCGCGTCACGGGTCGGTGAGCCTCCGGGGCGCCGCCGGGATCAGTCGTCGATCCGGATGTCTCCGGTCTCGACATCGATCTCCACGTCGACGTCCCCGCCCTCGGCGCGGTCGATCTCGACCTCATAGCGGATCGCG
The DNA here is from genome assembly GCA_030451965.1 of Brachybacterium sp. Classification (GTDB taxonomy): domain Bacteria; phylum Actinomycetota; class Actinomycetes; order Actinomycetales; family Dermabacteraceae; genus Brachybacterium. Next base: position 6,724 of record JAKDNE010000029.1, read on the forward strand.
CCGTCCTCGGAGTCCAGCTCCCAGCCGCTGACCCGCCCGGTCTCCTGGCCGAGCGCGATCTCGATCGCCTCGGAGGGCGTCATCGGCGAGGTCACGTCGACCACGGGGTCCTGGTCGTCGTCATCGTCGGTCTCGTGCTCGGTCACCTCGCCGGTGGTGGCGTCGATGTCGAGCTCATGCTGGGAGCCGTCCGCGACGAGCTCGATCTCCCACTCCCATCCCTCGGCGCGGTGGTCGTAGTCGATCTCGATCTGGACCAGATCGCCGCCGCCCACGGTCTCCGTGGCGATCTCGATCGCGTGCTCGGCGGTGATCGGCAGCTCCTCGGTGGCCAGATCCGCATCCGCGGGCAGCGGTTCGGCCGCGGGGTCCTGCTGGCCGGACTCGTCCCCACCTTCGTCGCTCGCTGCTCCGTCATCAGCGGTGGCGTCGTCATCGGCCGGGGTGCTGCCCTCGGAGTCGTCTCCGCTTTCCTGAGAGGTGCTGGGCTCGTCCGCGGGGGCGGTGCCGCCGTCGTCCTGGTCCGCGCCGCCGCAGCCCGCGGCGGCGGCGATGACGAGCGCGCCCAGCGCTGCGGCGCGGGCGGTGCTGCGGGGGCGGAGGATCGTGCGGATCATGGCGGGCTGCCTTCCTAGCGGGGACCGCCACCATCCTGGGGTGCGGTCCCGATGTCACGTTCGTGGTATCGGCCGGATGTGCCCAGGGTAGAGGTGGAGGACGAGGTCGGGGAGGATCTGAGGGAACTCTCATCTCCGCCTCATCTGTTCCGGCGGGACGTCGAGGTGCGCACCAGGGCGCTCCCCCGTCCGTCACCCTCCAGCCTCGGGGTCCACAGCTTCTCCTCGTGGTCGGGCGCGGCTACGATCGGCCGACGAGGCGCAGGGACGGGAGCGGGCATGGGCGAGGACACCGAGGACGACGCCGGCCGGGTCAGGCGGATCGTGCGGGTGCGGGGCCGGGTGCAGGGGGTCGGGTTCCGGATGGATGCCGCCGCCGCGGCGTCACGGCTGGGCATCGGCGGCACCGTGCGGAACCTGCTGGACGGCAGTGTCGAGGCGGCGCTCGAGGGCTGTCCCGAGGCTGTGGAGACGATGATCGATCATCTGCGCCGCGGGCCCTCCAGCGCCCGGGTCGACGGTATCGATGTGCGCCGGGAGGCTCCCCGCGGCGCCGGCCCCTTCCGGATCACCGGCTGAGCGTCTCCGCGGGGCGCGGGAACCGGGACGTGCGCAGGTAGTGCCCGGCCAGCACCGCCCCACCGCCCACCATCAGCACCGAGGTGAGGATCATCGGGGTCAGCCCGGCGGCGTCGAGGATCAGCCCGCCGAACAGGGCCCCGATCGCGATCGCGGTGTTGAAGCCGGCGCTGTTCAGCGCGGTGGCCTCCTCCAGGACGTCGCTCGCCTCCGAGCCGATGAAGGCCTGCATCGCCACCGAGATCGCGCCGAGGCACAGCCCCCATCCCGCCATCACCAGCATCGCCCGCCGCGGGTCGTCCATCACCGTGAGCACGGCGAGCAGGCTCAGACCGATCCCCACGACCACCGCCAGCACAGCGACCGGCGGGCTGCGGCGCACCAGCGGGCCGACCGCGAAGTTCCCCACCAGCCCGGCGATGCCGTACACCAGCAGCATCAGCCCGATGTCCTCCAGCCCGACGCCGGCGCGCTCGATCAGGACGGGGCTGATGAAGCTGTAGGTGATGAACTGCCCGACCACCGCGAGTGCGATGATGCCGAGTGCGTAGCGGACCCCGCGGCTGCGGGCGGCGGCGAGCATCATCGAGCCGGTCACCTTCACCGGGGAGCGGACAGGCTCGACCAGCACCAGGATCAGCACGGCGACCGCGGCGGCGGCGATCCCGACCACCGCGAAGGCCAGACGCCACCCCACGTGCGTTCCGATCCAGGCGGCCACCGGCACCCCGAGCACCAGCGCTCCCCCGGCGCCGGCGAAGGCGATGGTCAGCGCCCGAGCGGCGTGGTGCGCGGGCACCTGGCCCAGGGCGACGATCGCCATCACCGCCCAGTACAAGCCGATCGCGACCCCGGCGAACAGCCGAGCCAGCAGCAGTACCGCGAAGGTCGGAGCGATGACGCTCAGCGCGCACGACAGCGCCACCGAGGCCAGCGCCAGGACCAGCACGAGCCGTCGGTCCATGCCCCTCACGAGGACGGGTGTGCACAGGGCGACCACGCCGGCAAGGATCCCTGGGACCGTGACCGCGAGACCGGCCACGCCCTCGCTCACGCCGAGATCCGGAGCCATCACGCTGAGCACCCCGATGGGCAGCTCCTCGACGGTGATGAGCACGAAGATCCCGATGGCGAGAGCCACCACGGACCCCCATCGGCGTGCGCTGTCCACGGCGTCCCTCCGGTCTGCGGCCTGCTCGAACGTTCACACGATAGGGCACCGAGGGGCCCTGGACGACAGACGTCCCCGGCCGCTCGTGGCGGCCGGGGACGTCACACGTCCGCTGTCGGTGAAGGGTGTCGTCAGCTCACAGCGCCGAAGGCCTCGCCGATCTCCTGCTCGCCATCGTTGTACTGCAGGGTCTTCCCCGTGGTCCCGGGATTCTCGAGGGCGGCGGCGATGGTGCGGGCCACGTTGCCGCGGGAGACGGTGCCGGCCTCAGCGGCGTCGAGGGCGATCCGCCCCGTCGGCTCCTCGAGGGTGAGGCCGGAGGGCTGCAGGATCGTCCATGCCAGTCCGGTGCCGCGCAGGTGATCATCGGCCTGCGCCTTGGCCTCCGCGTAGGCGTGGAAGGGCTCGGACTCCGGGACTCCATGGTCCAGGCCCGCCCCGAAGTAGCTGACCATCACGTAGCGGTCCGCGCCGACGCGCTGTGCGGCGTCCATCGAGGCGATCGCTGCGTCCTGATCGACGGCGCGGGTGCGCTGCGGGGCCCCGCCGCCGGCTCCGGCGGTCCACACCACCGCGTCCTTGCCGCGCAGCAGCTCGTCCCAGCCCGCGGCGTCGAGGGTCTCGATGTTGCTGAGCACCGCCGTCGCGCCGATGGCCTCCACCTCCGCCGCGTGGTCGGGGTTGCGGATCACTGAGTGGACCGTGTGGCCGGCCTCCACCAGCAGTGGGGTCGCGAGCAGCGCGACCTTGCCATGTCCTCCGATGAGTGCAATATCCATGTCCTCACCATGTCACCGCAGCCGCATGCCGTCGACCCGCAGGCCACCGCTTTCGCTGCAGGTGGATTCTCGACGGTGGAGCACACCGCGTCCGACAGGCCCGGATCACGCCTGGACGGCGCCGGGCGATCAGCGTGCCCGGTTATCCTGACCCCGGTCGCTGCCGGGCGACCCGCTCCTCGAGAGAAGGGACCTGAGCATGGCCGGTGGACTCGCCGCACTGCTCGATGACGTCGCCGTGCTCGCCCGCCTGGCCTCGGCCAGCGCGGATGACGTAGCCGCCGCGTCCGCGAAGGCGGGGTCGAAGGCCATGGGAGTGGTGATCGACGACGCCGCGGTGACCCCGCAGTACGTGAAGGGCCTCTCCCCCAAGCGCGAGCTGCCGATCATCTGGCGGATCACCAAGGGCTCGCTGCGCAACAAGCTGATCTTCATCCTGCCGGTCCTGCTGCTGCTGAGCGTCTTCGCGCCCTGGGCGCTGACCCCGATCCTCATGCTCGGCGGCCTGTACCTGAGCTTCGAGGGCGCGGAGAAGATCTGGGAGCTGGTCCGCGGCAAGCCGGCGCAGGCTCCGGCCGCCGACAGGGGCCCCGGCGCGGAGGACAGGATCGTCTCCAGCGCGGTGCGCACCGATCTGATCCTCTCGGCCGAGATCATGGTGATCTCGATGAACTCGATCGAGGTGAGCTCGCTGTGGGCGCGCGCGATCGTGCTCGTCGTGGTCGCGATCGGCATCACCGTGCTGGTGTATGGCGCCGTCGGCATCCTGGTGAAGATGGACGACGTCGGCCTCACGATGGCCGCCGACGGGGACTCGGAGATCACGCAGAAGTTCGGCCACGGTCTGGTCCGGGCGATGCCCAAGGTCATGACCGTCATCAGCTACGTGGGCATGGTCGCGATGCTGTGGGTGGGCGGCCACATCCTGCTGGTCGGCACCCACGAGCTCGGACTCGCCCAGCCCTACGGCGTGGTCCACCATCTCGAGGGGATGGTGGCGGGCGTCGCCGCGATCGGCGGCGTGCTCGCCTGGCTGATCAACACCTTCTGCTCCTTCGTGTTCGGCCTGCTCATCGGCGCCGTCGTCGCCGTGATCATGCACTTCCTGCCCTTCGGGCACCATGGCGACGAGGAGGACGTGCGCGGAGCGGCCGACACCGAGCATCCCGCCGAGGCTGCGACAGCACCGTCGGCCGACGGCGCCGACCGGCCTCGCACTGCCGGCACGGAGCACTGACCGCGCCGGGCCCGCACAGCCTGGAGGCGCCCGTCCCGAGGAGCATCTCGGTGCGACCGCCTTCCGTCTGCGTCGTCCTCCGACCGTGCCGACGTCAGGTGGTGATCCCGTCAGGCCGTGGCACGGCTCAGCTCATGCGCCGGCGCCGACCGACGGCGTGACCGGCGGCTCCGCCGACCAGGGGAAGACGATCCACTCGTCGGTGCGGCGCCAGACGAAGTCCGGCGCGACCACCGAGGAGGACTTCGCGTAGAGCACGGCGCTGCGGGCGTCGGCCCCCATCTCGCGCAGCAGATCCAGCACCAGGGCGAGGGTGCGGCCGGAATCGGCGACGTCGTCGACCACCAGCAGGCGCTTGCCCTGGATCGACTCGGTGTCGAGCATCGGGGCCAGCAGCACCGGGTCCGGCAGCGTCTCGTGGCCATCGGTGTAGAACTCGCCGTTGAGCGCGGCGGCGAGCTTCAGACCCAGCGCGTAGGAGAGGGAGCCGGCCGGCAGCAGACCGCCGCGGGCGACCGCGATGATGATCTCCGGGTCGAAGTCCGAGTCGGCGATGGACTGCGCGAGCTCCCGCGAGGCGGTGCCGAACAGTTCCCACGTCAGCACCTCCTTGGTGACGAGGTCGGACGAGTCGGCGTGAAAGGCCTGGGACATCGGTGCTCTTCTCCTGGGGGTGCGGTGCTCGCAGAGTGCTCCGATGGTAACGGTCCGCGAGCGAGCGACCGGTCCCGAGCACCGTCACGATGGCGGATGACTCACCCCTGTGCGGAGCCTCCCGCATCGTCCCCCTCGGTCCGGGCCCGGGCTGCTCCGGGACGCGGCGAGAGCGCACCCAGGGCCACGAATTCGATGATCAGAGCTCGCTATCACCGCTGTTCGGCCCCGTGACACCGGGAATGCCGCAGTGAGCACCAGACCCTACGACCCATGAACCAACACAATCCCACTCTTGCTCTATGTGGTTTTGGTGGGTATTGTTCCGGGCATCGTGGTACCCGGCGCCTCCGTCGGCCGCTGCCGCCCCTCCGATGAAGCAGGTGGACCGATGTACGCCAGAGAACGCCAGCGCCGGATCCTCGATGAGCTGTCTCGCACCGGCCGGGTGGCCGTCACGGATCTGGCCGCGCAGTTCGGGGTGACCACCGAGACGATCCGCCGCGACCTCGACCAGCTCGCCGATCAGGCCCTGCTGGTGCGCGTCCACGGCGGCGCCGTCCCCCGCCGCACGGCCGAGGTCGAGCCGGACCTCGTCTCCCGCCGTGTGACGAACATCGAGGCCAAGCGCCGCATCGCCCACGCCGCCGCGACCCTGCTCCCGAGAGACCCGCAGGCCGCCGTGCTGCTGGACGCCGGCACCACCACCGCCGAGCTGCTCCCCCACCTGTCCGGTCGTCGCGGTCCCGTGATCACCAACTCCCCGGCCATCGCCCAGGGCGCCCTGGTCCACACCGATCTCGCAGTGCACGTGCTGCCCGGCCGGGTGCGCCCCACCACCGAGGCGGCCGTCGGCTCCTCCACCGTGGAGGCGCTGCGCCCCCTGCACCCGGAGGTCGCCTTCCTGGGCTGCAACGGACTGGATGCCGAGGGCTTCATGACCCCGGATCCCGATGAGGCCGCGGTCAAGACCGCGATGGTCCGCTCCGCGGGCCGACGGGTGGTGCTCGCCGACTCGACGAAGATCGGCGCCCGCCACCTGGTCACCTTCGCCACCCTCACCGACATCGACGTGCTCGTCACCGACGCCGAACTCCCCGCCGACCTCCACCAGCTCCTCACCGACACCGGGATCGAGGTCCACCTCGCATGATCGTCACCCTCACCGCCAACCCCTCCCTGGACCGCACGGTGGACCTGGGCGGCCCGCTCACCCCCGGCGGCGTGCACCGCATCGGGGCCGACCGCACGCAGCCCGGGGGCAAGGGCATCAACGTCGCCCTCGGCGTGCACCGCGCCGATCTGCCCGTCCTGGCCGTGCTCCCCGCTGCGCCCGCCGATCCGCTGCTGGCGCTGCTGGAGGCCGTCGGGCTCCCGCACCGCAGCTGCGCCGTCGCGGGCCGGGTGCGCACGAACCTCACCGTGCTCTCCAGCCCGGAGATGACCACGAAGCTCAACGAGCCCGGCGCGACGCTCTCCTCCGCCGAGGTCACTGCGCTCGAGGAGCTGCTGCTGGCGTCCGTCTCCGCCGGCGACAGCGTCATGCTCTCCGGTTCGCTCGCTCCGGGCCTGCCGGTGGACGAGTACGTGCGCCTGGTCGAGGCCCTCCACGGCGTCGGGGCCCGCGTCGGGGTGGACACCTCCGACGCGCCGCTCACCGCGCTGGCAGCGGCGCTGCCGGGGACGGCCCCGGACTTCCTGAAACCCAATGCGGAGGAACTCGGGCAGATCGTGGGGACCGACGGCATCCTCCTCGAGCAGCACGCCGCCGCCGGGGAGCTCACCGGGGTGCGGGATGCCGCCCTGGACCTCCACCGGCAGGGCGTGGGCGCTGTGCTGGTGACCCTGGGCGCCGCCGGTGGCCTGCTCGCCACCGACGACGCCGCCTGGTACTCCCCGTCCCCGGCCGGCCCGGTGGTCTCCACCGTCGGCGCCGGGGACTCCGCGACCGCCGGATACCTCATCGCGCGCGAGCGGGGCGAGGACCCCGGCGAGCGTCTCGCCCGCGCCCTCGCCTATGGCACCGCCGCCGTCGGCCTCCCCGGCACCACCATCCCCCGTCCCGACCAGATCCGTCCCGACGCAGAGCGCGTCATCCGACTCTGACCTCCCTCATCCCGCTGCACGGGATGAGCCCGTTCGAAGGAGAACCCATGTCCGGTCCCCTGATGACCCCCGAGCTGGTGCGCCTCGATGTCGACCCACCCGGCGACAAGCTCGCGGTGATCGGCCAGATGGCCGACCTCATCGCCGCCACCGGTCGCGCCGACCGCGACGGCCTCGAAGCCGGTCTGCTGAAGCGCGAGGAATCCTTCGCCACCGGCATGCCCGGCGGTTTCGCGATCCCCCACTGCCGCGCCGACGCGGTGAAGGAGGCCGCGCTCGGAGTCCTCCGCCTGGCCGAGCCCGTGGACTTCGGCTCTGCCGACGGCCCGGCCGACCTCATCATCGGGATCGCCGCCCCGGCCGGCACCGATGACCAGCACCTGCAGCTGCTGGCCCAGCTCTCACGCGCACTGATCCGCCCCGAGTTCCTCGCCGAGCTGCGCGCGGCGACGGAGCCGAAGGAGGTCTCCGACCTGGTGATGGGAGTGCTCGAGCCCGCGAAGGCTCCGGCTGCCGCTCAGGGCTCCACGGACGGCGCCGCGGCGGACGGCACCGCAGCCACCGGCACGGCGGCCACCATCGGTGGCGACGCGACCGGCGAGGCACCGGTGCTGCTCGCGATCACCTCGTGCCCCACCGGCATCGCCCACACCTACATGGCGGCCGAGTCGCTCGAGAACGCCGCGAAGGACAAGGGCGTCGAACTGCATGTGGAGACCCAGGGATCCGGCGGCATCACCCCTTTCACCGAGGAGCAGATCGCTGCGGCGAGCGCGCTGATCGTCGCCGCGGACGTCAACATCTCCGGCCGTGAGCGCTTCGCGGGCCTGCCGCTGGTGGAGCATCCGGTCAAGCGGGCGATCTCGCACGGCCCGCAGCTGATCGATGAGGCAGTGGCCGCGGCCTCCGACCCCTCGGCGACCCGGGTCCCCGCCGGTGGTGGTTCCGCAGCGGGCGACGACACCGGCTCAGCGGGCAAGCAGTCCTGGCCGCGTCGCATCCAGGGCGCCGTGATGACCGGCGTGTCCTACATGATCCCGTTCGTCGCGGCCGGCGGCCTGCTGATGGCGCTGGGATTCCTGGTCGGCGGGTTCGACGTCTCCTTCGTCGCCCAGGACGTCGCGACCGGCTACTCCCTCTCCTCCCTGCCCGGCGCACAGGAGTACGAGGGCGCGACCGGAGTGCTGCAGACCGATCGCGCGGGGCTCGCCCTCTACCTCGGTGCGGTCCTGTTCACCCTGGGCAGCCTCGGGATGGGCTTCCTGGTCTCGGCGCTGTCCGGCTACATCGCCTTCGGCCTGGCCGGGCGCCCCGGCATCGCCCCCGGCTTCATCGGCGGAGCGATCTCCCTGGCCGTCGGCGCCGGCTTCCTCGGCGGTCTGGTCACCGGGCTGCTCGCTGGCCTGGTCGCGCTGTGGTTCACGACCCTGACCCCACCGCGATGGCTCGCCGGGCTGATGCCCGTGGTGATCATCCCGCTGGTGACCACCCTGGTGGTGGGCGGCCTGATGCTGCTCTTCCTCGGCCGCCCCCTGGCCGCGCTGATGACCACGCTCCAGGACGCCCTGACGAGCATGTCCGGCTCCTCGGCGATCCTGCTCGGCGTGATCATCGGGCTGATGATGTGCTTCGACCTCGGCGGACCGGTGAACAAGGCGGCCTACCTCTTCGCCACCGCAGGCCTCTCCCAGGGCACCGAGGCGTCCTTCGAGATCATGGCCGCCGTGATGGCCGCAGGCATGGTCCCGCCGCTGGCGATGGCGCTGTCCACGGTGGTGCGACGTCACCTCTACTCCCCCGTCGAGCGGGAGAACGGCACCACCGCATGGCTGCTCGGCGCGGCCTTCATCACCGAGGGCGCGATCCCCTTCGCCGCGGCCGACCCGCTGCGCGTGATCCCGTCGATGATGACCGGCGGTGCCGTCACCGGCGCGCTGATCATGGCCTTCTCCGTCGGCTCGCAGGCACCGCACGGCGGCATCTTCGTCGCTTTCGCGATCTCCCCGGTCTGGGGCTTCCTGCTCGCGATCCTCGCCGGCACCCTGGTCGCCGGCGCACTGGTGAGCGTGCTGAAGCAGGTCGGGCAGCGCCGCCGGGGCGCCATCGCCTGCGCCTGCGGGCCGCCCCCGTCGCACGGAAGCGGCCCCCCCCCCCCGGGCGGGG
>JAKDNE010000337.1 GCA_030451965.1 Brachybacterium sp.
CCCCCGCCGCCCCCATGCCCCCCCCCGCCGCGTTTGCGCGGGCGCCCCCCCCGCGGGGGGCCGCGTGCCGCGGGGGGCCCAGTGATGCGCACCGGGCTCCTCGCTGTCCGGCCCCGGAGCAGCCGGGCGGCGGAGCGCTCGGTTCAGTGCGCGCGGCGGGCGCGGCAGATGCCCATCACCATCCGCTGCACCGACCACTGGGGATCGCGTCCCGCGCCTTTGACCTCGTGGTCGGCGCGGGCCACCGCCTCCAGCGCCCGTGCCAGGGAGCGGTCGTTCCAGTGCCTGGCCTCGCGGCCGAGGTTGCGCAGCATCCACTCGGGCATCCCGAGGGTGCGGGCGCTTGCCCCGGGGACGGTGACCTTCGCCAGGGACCGCATCTTCGACGCGATCGCGGCGACGATCGGGACCGGGTCGGCGCCGGCGAGCTGTGCCTGCTGGAGCAGCTGCAGGGCGTCCTGCTCGCGCCCGGCGATGGCGGCGTCCGCGACGGCGAAGGCGGTGGACTCGACCCTCCCGGCCGTCAGCGCATGGACGTCGGCCACGGTCACCTGCGGGGCCTGCTCGCCGGGGTCGGGGGTGGTGTCGTCGATGAGCTGGCGACTGATCGCGGCGAGCTCGGCGAGATCGGTGCCGAAGGCGTCCACGAGGGAGATCAGCGCTTCGGGCTGAATGCGGCGCTGGGCACGCGCGAACTCGGCGGCCACGAAGGTCTGCTTGTCCCCGGCCCGCTTGACGGGGCTCGCATCGACCCGCGGCACCCCGGCCTTCTTGAGGGCGTCCAGCAGCTTCTTGCCACGGTTGCCGCCCCGGTGGACGAGCACCACCGTGACGTCCTGCTCGGGGGCCTCCAGGTAGTCCAGCAGCTCGAGGATCAAGGTGTCCGGCGCCGACTGCAGCTCGGGGACCACGACGAAGCGGGGCTCACCGAACAGCGAGGGGCTGGCCACCTGGGCGAGAGCGCCGGGGCCGGCAGAGTCTCCGGAGAGGTCATGGACCTCCACCGTGGGATCTGCCTCCCGGGCGAGACCACGCAGGCGCTGGACGGCGCGGTCGGCGATCAGGGTCTCGGTGCCGTGGATCAGCACGACCGGTGCGAGGGCGACGCTGTGCCACTCGACATCGCTCACGGGGGCTCCTCACTGCTGGGGGGACTGGCTGATCCTATCGGGCCGGGCCGACGCTGCGCGGCGCCGCGGTGCCGTCGGCCGAGAGGACCACACTGCCGTGGATGTCAGTGCGCAGGATCTGGGCACCGTTGTCGCGCATGAGGTCCAGGGCCTCATCGGTGGGATGGCCGAAACTGTTGTCCTGGCCGGCGAGCACCAGGGCGAGATCCGGATCGAGCTGCCGGTACAACGGGGCGTGCTGGAACCGGGAGCCGTGATGGGCGACCTTGACGATGTCCGCGGGGCCGGGGCCCAGCGCTGCGAGCTCCTGCTGGGCGGCGGGCTCCAGATCACCGAGGGCGAGCAGGCGGGTGCCATCGTCCCAGAGCACCTCGAGCACGATCGAGCAGTCGTTCGCTGCGTCGTCGTTGCCTGCGCTGTGCTCCGCTGCGCTGGTGCGCAGGGCGTCCTCGGCCGAGCCCGGCCACAGCACGCGCAGGGACAGTCCCGGGCGCTGCCAGGTCTTCCCGGTGGTGGCGACGGTGGTCGGTACCTGGGGCACCGACTGCCGTGCGGCGTCCGGCAGCGGGCAGATCCATTGCCGCTGCGGGGTGCGGCGCCCGTCGAGCACCTCCCGACCGCCGGTGTGGTCCTGGTGGGGGTGGGTCAGCACCAGCAGGTCGATCCGACGGACCCGCAGCCTGTCCAGGCAGTGCCGCAGGGCCGCGGGATCGGGCCCGGTATCGATCAGGACCGTGGTGTCCTTCCCGTCGTCCGGACGGGAGCGCAGCAGCAGGGCGTCGCCCTGGCCGACAGCGCACAGGGCCACGGTCCACTCCGGCCCCGTGTCGGGCGGGAGCAGACGGCCGGCCCCGGGGGCCAGCGCCGCGACCAGCACAGCGGCCACTGCCCAGCGCGTCAGGGGCAGCCGGCGGGCTGCCACGGCGATCGCGGCGGCGAGGAGCACGACCAGGGCCAGCAGCACACCGGTCGCGCCCTCCGGCACCGCGATGCGGGATCCGGGAAGCGCATCTGCGGCCCGTGCGATCAGCAGCACCAGGTGGGCTCCCCCGGCGCCGAGCGTCCACAGCAGTTCCGCTGCGGCGGGCCAGAGCGTCCCGATCACGAGCGCGAGCAGTCCGATCACCGTGGACGGTCCCACCAGAGGACCCACCAGGATGTTCACCGGCACCGCCCAGGCCGAGACCTCCGGGGTGAGCAGGATCAGCACCGGAGTGCAGGCGAGCTGGGCCACCAGCGGCACCGCGAGCACGAGCGCGGCGGTGCGGCCGATCCTCGTGCCGCTGAGCTCCTCGATGGCGGTGGCCAGCGGCGGTGCGGCCAGCAGGATGGCCGCGGTCGCGAGGGTCGACAGCAGGAACCCGACGGACGCGGCGGTCACGGGATCGAGCACGGACCACAGGGCCACGGTGAGGGCGAGGGCCGCGACCGGGGAGGCGCGCACCCCGGCGAAGCGCGCGGCCAGCAGCGGACCGGCCATCGTCGCCGCGCGCTGGACGCTGGGCTCATCCCCCACCAGCCACACATAGCCCGCCACCACGACTCCTGCGACCAGCAGTCGGGGCCGCCGGCGGATCCCGATCAGCAGCAGAGGGCCCAGCACCGCGGCGAGGACCAGCACGATATTCGCCCCGGAGACGGCGACCAGATGAGAGATGCCGGCTCGGCGCATGATCTCCTCGGTCGTCTCCCCCATGCCGCGGGTGTCGCCCAGGACCATCCCGCGCACCAATGCTGCTTCGTCGGAGGGGAGGTGCGAGGTGGCCTGCCGGGCCTGTCGGCGCAGTGCGTGCCGGGCGGACTGGGCGCGGCCGGCGAGACCCGCCGATGCCACCGGTCGCACCTCGGTGGCGCGCAGGATGACCAGGGATCCGCTGATGACGACGCGCCCGCGCAGGTGCGCGAGATCGCCGTCCCGCACCTGTGCCAGGTCGCGCGCCGATTCACCCGAAGCCCGCACGAGGACGGGCAGCGATGCGGGCAGCGTGACGGCATCACGGCCGATGCGGGCCGGACCCCGCACCGTCCGTGCCCGAATCTGCTGGCCCCCACGGGCCCACGATGGTCCGCTGCCGGGCGGTGCGGGGTCCGCAGCCGCGACGATGGTGAGCTCCACGATCAGTCCCCGCTGC
>JAKDNE010000338.1 GCA_030451965.1 Brachybacterium sp.
CTGAACCGGCCCAGGTTCTCTGCCGCTACTTTGCGGGTTCGGGCTCTCGGGTGAGGGCCTCGTAGTGGAGCGTCTCGAACTCTATCGGGGTGAGCATCCCGAGGGTCCCGTGGAGGCGCCGATTGTTATACCAGTCGACCCAGCCGGCGGTCGCGTACTCGACGTCTGCGAGGGTCCGGTAGGGGCCGGCATGGAACACGGTGGTGCGGATGCACTCGGCTTTGAACAGGCCATTCACCGTCTCCATGAGGGCGTTATCGTAGGCGTCGCCGACGGTTCCGATCGACGGGGCGATGCCCTCGAGGGCGAGATGCTCGGTCAGGCGAATGGCTGTGTATTGCGATCCGGCATCGCTGTGATGGATCAAATTTCCTGGTGAGATGGGGTTTCCTTCACGTTCACGCTGCCACAGTGCGATCCGCAGCGGGGTCATGACCAGGTCGACCTTCTTGCTGGTCGACGCGTGCCAGCCCACGATTCGCTGGGCGAAGACGTCCAGGACGAACGCGACGTAGACGAACCCGGACCAGGTGCGGACGTAGGTGAAGTCCGTGACCCACACCAGGTTCGGCGCGGCCGCGGTGAAGTCGCGATTGAGCAGGTCACCGGCACGTTTCCCATCCGGATCGGGGATCGTGGTGCGCAACTTCTTCGCCCGCCGAACACCTTCGAGCCCGAGGCTCCGCATCGCCCGGTCCACCGCACCCCGAGACGTGCCGGCGAGGCCCTCTTGGCGGCGGAGCAAGGCGACCCACTTCCGCCGCCCATACAGGCCCTCCGGCGTCATTTGGATCGCTCCGGTGACCTCGCTGGCCCTCCAGGCGAAGGCGCGGATCTTGTCCTCGACCAGTGCGTCTGTGATCGTCCTGGCAGCGATACGGGCCGGCCGCTTCCAGGCACGGTAGGTGCGTGCAGCGATCTCCAAGCCCTGCTGGCGCAGGACGCGGAGGATCGACTCGACTGCGTAGCCCTCGATTCTCATTTCGTCGATGAAGGCGATGATCAGCGGTTGCGGGGGTCGAGCTCCCCCGCGAAGAAAATTGAGGCCCGGCGGAGGATCTCGTTGTCCTCTCGCAGCCGCTTGTTCTCCGTCTTCAAGCGTTTGACCTCAGCAGATTCGTCGCTCGTGACGCCCGGACGCGTCCCGTCGTCGACCTCGGCCTGGGCCATCCAGCGCCGCACGGACTCCCGTGAGACGCCTTCCTGGCGGGCGACCGCGGTGACTGCGGCGGTCAAGGTGGGGTATTCCTGCTGGTGGTCCCGCACGAGCCGCACGCACCTCGCGCGCAGCTGGGGATCGATCTTCTTCGGCATGCTGTCTATCCTCTCGGACTCAAACAGCAGCGGCATCAAACCTGGGCCGGTTCAGGGTCCGCCCGTCTTGGTTCGCGGCAAAGGCGCCGCCCGCGGTTCCTGCGGACGCGAGCAACAGGAGCACCGTTGGCCAGATGAACAGTCGGTCGTGCCACCTGACCAGAAGAACAGCAGTCAGTGAGAGCAAGGCGAAGACGAGAAGCTGTAGAGCCGTGTTGCCGGCCGATTCTCTCGTCCAGGGGCTCACTGAGTTCTGTTTTATGAACCACAGCCGCGTCCAGGGGCCTTCTGCGTACAAAGGGGCCACGAGCAGGACGTAGCCGCCCGCTGCCAATACGAACGGGGTGACCCGATACGGCAGACGGCGCCCGGCCAGGTATCCGAGGGTGCAGAAGGTCGGCAACGCTGCCACCGGTGCCAAGGCTCCCAGGGGGAGGCCGTTGAAGTAGACGCCCGCAAAGAGTGCGTAGAGCCCGGTGAGCCCCAGCGCAACGATGTAGACCAGGCACGCCGAGGCGCTGCACATGGCAATAGAGACGACGTTCAATCGGCCGTTGCCGACGGGGCTGGAACGTAGGACGGTGGCGAACGTCCCGCGCTGGGAGCTTGCACCGTGCATGGCGGAGAAGGCGAGGGCAAGCGGCGCGAGAACCAGCATGCTCTCCTTGGCGGCCAGACCGTATTCGAGCGAGGACGGGAATGCGTCGTGGGCGTCACTGAGAATGAACGCGCTGGTGACCACGACCCCGAGGACCGTGGGGACGGGGCGGATGATCGACGTGACAACGCCCTTGGGGATGGTCATGAGAGCGGGTCGAGTTCAACAGACTGCACGCCGGTCCAGTCGTGTGCTGGGTCGGAGATCAGGATGAGCGCCTGCCGCGAGAGCAGGGTGAGATTCTCCTCGACGAGCGCCCGATGGTTCGAGTCGAGCGCGGCAAGTGGCTCGTCCAGGACCAGCAGGTCGGGGCGTCCCAGGCAGGCGCGAGCGAGGTCTACCCGCCTGCGCTGACCCACCGACAGTGCCCGCATTCGCTGTTCGGCAAGCGGGCGGAGTGCCCACGTGTCCAGGGCGTGCGCGACGTGGTCGCGGCGCCCACGCGAGGGAATGTCGCGGAGCCAGGCCCCGTACTCAAGCCACTCCGTGACGCGCAGGAAAGACGTTGAGTCGGTGGTTTGGGGAAGATACCCCAAGGTGCGCCTCGCCTTGTTGCGCGCAGACGGGCGGGCAATGTCCTGGCCGGCGATGAAGATCGTTTCGCGAGGGGCGGACAGGACCGTCGCGACCAGGTTCAGGAGAGTGGACTTGCCCGATCCATTGGGGCCGTGGATGACGATGAATCCGGTAGTTCCCTCAAAGGTCACCTCCCGCAGGACTTCACGACGACGGAACGAGAAACTGAGATGTGCAACTCTCAACAGCGGATCGTTCACTTCAATTGGCAGTTTTCCATTGCACGACGGGAGGACTTCTTCTTCCCGTTGCCCCATAGGTTCTGCTCCCCGTAAAATTCCCCGTCATCCGGGTCGCAACCCCAAGTTGATCGCGTGTACGACCCGAAGGCGGTGAAATTCCAGGTCGACTGGGAAACCTCATCGTCTGGTGCCCACGTCTTGTGCTCCATGAGCTTGACTTCGAGTTTCCCTGTCCCCGAGCACCCCCGGTTGTTGGCTTGTCCGTACTGCTCCCTGTCTCCATCGGGGTACCCGACGCCGACCGTGGTGGAGCGGCTGCTGCAGCCGTGTTGGTCGCCGAACGAGGGCGTCAGGAGGCTTGCGGCCACGAGGCCACCTGCGGTCAGGGTGAGTGTGACGGCGGCGGCTGTTGCCCGCCGGTTGGTCCGAGCCAGGATGGTGGAAACGACGGTCATCGGTGACTCCTTCGGCGGTGAGAGTGACAGCATCCTCGGATCGATACCGTGCCGTCAATAGGTAGTGTGGTGCC
>JAKDNE010000339.1 GCA_030451965.1 Brachybacterium sp.
GCTCGGGCACAAGACGGCGACCCTCACCCTGGACCGGTACGGGCACCTGTTCCCGGACGACCTGGATGCGGCCGGCGCAGTCATTGAGGGGCTCGCGTACCTGCTGCGTACCGGCGGCAAAAAGAAACCGGCCGATCGGGCGTGATGTGCGCCTGACCAGCCGGTTCATTGGAGCGGGCGACGGGAATCGAACCCGCGTAATCAGTTTGGAAGACTGAGGCTCTACCATTGAGCTACGCCCGCGTTGCCGCTCCATTGAACCAGATCAGCGGCGCCGGGGCACATCCGCAGTGGTGCAGCTGACATGCATCTGCTCACAGCGCGCCGTCTCCACCCACGCACCGCGCGGTGAACGGGTAATATTCCCTGGGTTGCCCTCCGGGGTGTAGCTCAGCTTGGTAGAGCACCCGCTTTGGGAGCGGGAAGTCGCAGGTTCAAATCCTGTCACCCCGACTCCGCACCGGGTCGCCGCAGTGCGGGCCCCGGGGCGCCGTGAGAAACGTCCATTCGATGTCCATCCTTAGGGAGACCTGACCAGTGAAGACCGAGTCCGAGAAGCTCAGCCCGACCCGGGTGAAGCTCACCGTCGAGGTGCCTTTCGACGAGCTCAAGCCGGCCGTGGAGGCCGCCACCAAGAAGATCGCCGATCAGGTGCAGATCCCGGGCTTCCGCAAGGGCAAGGTTCCTTCCAAGCTCGTCGAGCAGCGCTTCGGCCGCCCCGCGATCATGCAGGAGGCCGTCAACGACGCCCTGCCCGACTTCTACCAGCAGGCCGCCGCTGAGGCGGAGATCAAGCCCGTCGGTCGCCCCGAGGTCGAGGTCGCCGAGGTCCCCGGCCTGGACGGCTCCGAGGAGGGCAACCTCCTCTTCACCGTCGAGCAGGACGTGCGCCCCGAGATCGCACTGCCCGAGTTCTCGTCCTACGAGGTCGAGATCGAGGAGCCCGAGGTCGATGAGGACGCCGTCGAGGTGCGCCTGACCGAGCTGCGCGAGCGCTTCGGCACGCTGGTGGGCGTGGACCGTCCCGCCGCCGACGGCGACTTCGTCTCCCTCGACATGGTCGCGACCATCGAGGACGAGGAGATCGAGTCCGTCGAGGGCGTGTCCTACCAGATCGGTGAGGGCAACATGCTCGAGGGCCTCGACGAGGCGCTCATCGGCCTCTCCGCCGAGGAGACCACCACCTTCGAGTCCGAGCTCGCCGGCGGCGACCGCGCGGGCGAGACGGCACAGGTCAAGGTCACCGCACAGTCCGTGAAGGTGCGCGAGCTGCCCGAGGCTGACGACGAGTTCGCCGAGATGGCGTCCGAGTTCGACACCATCGACGAGCTCAAGGACGACCTGAAGAAGCAGGCCGGCGCCGATGCCGAGGGCAACCGCGTGGCCCTGGCCCGCAACGCCCTGCTCGAGAAGCTCCTCGAGGAGCTCGAGATCCCCGTCCCCGAGCAGCTGGTGGAGGACGAGATCCTCTCCCACCTCGAGAACGAGGGCAAGGAAGCCGGCGATGCGCACGGCGAGGAGATCCGCGAGGACACCGAGAAGGCCGTCCGTGCGCAGTTCCTGCTCGACGAGATCAACGGCACCCGCGAGGTGCAGGTCGATCAGAGCGATCTGATGAACTACATGACCCAGCTCTCGGCGCAGTACGGCATCGAGTCCAACGAGCTGCTGCAGATGCTGGCTCAGTCCGGTCAGCTCGAGCAGATCTTCTCCGAGGTGCAGCGCTCCAAGGCGCTCGACGTCGTCCTCGCGGACATCACCGTGAAGAACGCCGCCGGTGACGTCCTCGACCTGGGCCTGAAGACCGAGGGTGACGACGTCGAGTCGGAGGATGCGGAGACCGAGGACGCGGAGACCGAGGAGAAGGCTCCGGCCAAGGAGGCTCCTGCCAAGAAGGCTCCGGCGAAGAAGGCTCCCGCCAAGAAGGTTGCTGCCGCCGACGAGGCCGACGCCGCCGAGGAGAAGCCGAAGGCGAAGAAGGCCCCGGCCAAGAAGGCTCCGGCGAAGAAGGCTGCTGCCGAGGCGGATGCCGCCGAGGAGAAGCCGGCGAAGAAGGCTCCGGCCAAGAAGGCTCCTGCCAAGAAGGCCCCGGCCAAGAAGGCCGAGTCCGACGAGGCGACCGAGAGCAAGTGACCCTTCGCCCTCTCCAGGGCGCAGCATGACGGCGGGCCGTCACCCTTCGGGGTGGCGGCCCGCCGTCATCGGCGTGATCTTCTCCGGGCGTCGCGGAGACGACGCCGCCCGTGCTCGGGCCGACCTGCGCGACGAGCTCACCGCCGCGGCCTGCGCAGGTGCCTTCTCAGGCGTCGAGATCGTGCTGACCCACCCTCCGCACGAGCTCGCCGCCTCGCCCCCGAGTCAGCGCGCTGGGCGCGACGTCGCGGAGGCCGTGCGACGGGCGAAGCGGCTCGCGGACGGCGGGGACATCCGGATCATCAGCGCCGACATCGCCCGACAGGCCCTGGCGCTCGAGCTCATCGATGAGCTGCGGATGGTCACCGCCCCGGCGCTGCTGGGGGCATGCACGTCTTCGACGTCCCCCGCCGCCCGGACCGGGGATGACAGCGGCCCGGCTCCCCAGGAGGGGGCCGGGCCGGCTGAGACCGCTGAGGTGGATCAGCGGTAGGTCACGAAGCTGGGGTTGCCCCACATGGAACGCTCGACGACGCGCTGCTTGGAGCCGGAGGCGTCGATGATCTGGCCGTTGCCGGCGTAGATCGCGACGTGCCCGGGCCAGCTCACGATGTCACCGGGCTGCGCCTGGGACTGCGAGATCCGGCGGCCGCCGTTGGTGATCTGGCTGGAGGTGCGCGGGACATCGATGCCGGCGGCCGAGTAGGCGTAGTTCACCAGGCCGGAGCAGTCCATGCCGCCGAGCGAGGTGCCTCCCCAGCTGTACGGGGAGCCGAGGGCGGAGCGGGCGGCATCCACGATCGAGCTGGTCGAGCTCGAGGAGGAGCTGGAGACCGAGGCGCCGCCGGTGGAGACGCCGGCGCCGTTGAGAGCGCCGCGAGTCTGCGGGCCGACGACCCCGTCGACCAGGAGGCCGCTGGAGGACTGGTAGCCCTTGACCGCGGAGTGGGTGCGGGGGCCGAAGACGCCGTCGACGGCGAGGTTCGCACCGTTGTCGTTGAGAGCGGACTGCAGGTCCTGGACGGCACCACCGCGGGAGCCCCAGCGGAGCTTCTGCGTGGAGTCGAGGACGGCCGCCGGTGCGACGATCGACGGGGCGGCGGGAGCGGCCTGGA
>JAKDNE010000340.1 GCA_030451965.1 Brachybacterium sp.
ACATCCGCGGCCGACGCACCGCCTCGGGAGGGGTGGGCTCCTCGAACGTCGCCAGGAACGGCAGGGGCGCGAGCAGGGCGAGCCCGGCGATCACCATCCAGCTCGCGCGGAGCCCGGTGACCAGCTCGGTGACGATGATCATCCCGGCGGCGAGCGCGACCACCTGCGGCAGTCCCATCGCGGCGGAGGCTCGGCCGCGCTGCGCGGGTGGGACCCGGTCCGCGATGATCGCCGAGAGGGAGACGAGGACAGAGGCCTGGCCGAGCGCCACCACGCCGAGCAGCACCGCCGCTCCGCGCAGCGAGGTCTGGACTCCGACCCCGGCGAAGGCGGCGGTGGCCACCACGGTGCCGGCCAGGGCCCAGGTGCGGCGGCGGCCGAACCGGGTGCGGGTGCGGTCGCAGAGCCAGCCGATCACCGGCACGCCGATCACCATGATCGCGGCCATCTCGGCGATCAGGAACGAGCCGACGGCGACCTTCTCGGCGGGGTCGATGGCGCTGGCCAGGTGCACCACCATGAACTGTCCCGGCAGCATCACCAGCAGCCAGAACCCGAACCAGGCCAGGGCGAACAGCACCAGCCACACCGGGCTCACCGGGGCCAGCCGCGCTGCCGGCTGCGACGGGGCGCCTGCCGCGATGTTCATGCTCAGGCCATCCGGCGAGCGCGCATCACGTCGTGGAGCCACTGGAAGGACGCTTTCGGGGTGCGCATGCCCGTTTCGAAGTCGACGTGCACGATGCCGAAGCGCTGGGTGAAGCCTGCCGCCCATTCCCAGTTGTCCAGCAACGACCACACGAAGTAGCCGCGCAGGTCGATCCCCTCGGCCTCGCCGCCGGGGGCGACGGCGGCCAGGGCGGTGCTGAGGTGGCGTGCGAGGTAGTCGATGCGCGCGGTGTCCTGGACCCGGCCGCTCTCATAAGGCTCCTCGGCGAAGCTGGCGCCGTTCTCGGTGATGAACACCGGCGGCAGCACGTCGCCGTACCGCTGCTGCATCTCGCTGAGCGCGGCGCCGAAGTACTCCGGCGCGATCGGCCAGCCGAACCCGGTGGTGGGGTATTCCTCGAACGGTTCGAGGCGGAACGGGAGCCCGGCCATCGCCTCGCTCGTCCCGTCGGGACTGTCGCCGGTGCCGGCGCCGGCGGCGACCTTGGTGGGCATGTAGTAGTTCAGGCCGTAGAAGTCCAGCGGCTGGGCGATGGTCGCCAGATCCTCCTGCGGCACGGCGGCGAAGGCGCCGAACAGCTCCTGGAGCTCGTCGGGGACCTCGGGGTAGTGCCCGAGCAGGATGGGGTCGGCGAAGATGCGGTTGTGCACGATGTCGAAGAGGCCGGCCATGAGGGCGTCCTCCTCGCTGTCCCCGGCCGGCTGGACGGGCGAGTGGACGTTGGTGATGCCGACCGAGTCCGCGCCCGCGGCGCGCAGCGCCTGCGTCGCGAGGCCGTGGCCGAGCAGCTGGTGGTGGACCGCCGGGAGGGCGTCGAAGGTCAGGGCGCCGCCGGGGGCGTGCAGGTCCAGGGCGTAGCCGTTCAGGGTCACCGTGGCCGGCTCGTTCAGGGTGATCCAGTGGTCCACCCGGTCGGCGAACCGCTCCCCCACCAGCGCGGCGAGGTCACCGAGCCGGGCCGCGGTGTCGCGGTCCAGCCAGCCCTGCTCGTACTCCGCCGGCAGATCCCAGTGGGTGAGCGTGACGAACGGGGAGATGCCTGCCTGGTGCAGCTCGTCCAGGAGGCGGTCGTAGAACGCGACACCCTCGGGGTCCAGGGGCCCGCGCCCCTCCGGCTGGAGGCGGGTCCAGCCCAGGGAGAAGCGGTACGCGTCGACGCCGAGCTCGGCCATCAGGGCGACGTCCTCGCGGTACCGGTGGTAATGGTCGGCGGTGACGTCGGTGGTGGTGCCGTCCAGGATGCGACCGGGTTCGGCGCTGAAGCGGTCCCACACGCTGGCGGTGCGGCGCCCGGCGCGGGTCGCGCCCTCGATCTGCGCCGCCGCGGTCGCGGTGCCGACCACGAACGAAGGTGGCAGCATCTGCCCGATCGATGCGGTGTCGGAACTGCTGTGGCTGTGGTCGGACATCATCGTCTCCTGTATGCGGACAGCGACGTCCGCAGCGAATGCTCGCACAGTGGGACACTCGTCCCAGTTCCGGTAGTGTAGGAGGTCACACACCCGAAGAGCAAGCCTCGCGCCGCCCGCAGATCCCCGGGTCCACCAGCGGCGACGGGCACGATCCACGGATGGCCCAGGAGGATGACCCATGGCCCGGACCCCGGTCGAAGAGCGCCGCCGTGCGCTGATCGTCGCCGCCTTCCGGGTGGTCGCCTCGCAGGGGCTGAGCGCGGCATCGACCCGTGCGATCGTCGCGGAGGCCGGGATGTCGCTGGCGAGCTTCCACTACGCCTTCGAGTCCCGGGACGAGTTGATCGACCTGCTCATCACCGAGGTGCTGGCGAACGAGGAGAAGGCGGTGCTGCCCGCCGTCCTCACCGGGAAGTCGCTGGTGGAGCTGCTCTCGGAGGGCCTGAAGGGCTATCTCGATCATCTGCGCGCCGATCCCTTCCACGAGCAGGCGATGCTCGAGCTGACGCAGTACGCCCTGCGCTCCCGGCCCCCGCTCGCCCGGGATCTGTACGCGCAGTACACCCGCATCGCCGCCGCTTCACTCGAGCTGGCCGCGGAGCAGACGGGCCACTGCTGGACGGTCCCGCTGCCCACGGCCGCGAAGCTCCTGGTCTCCCTCACCGACGGCCTGACCCTGAGCTGGCTGGTGGACCGCGACGACGCCCGGGCCGAGGAGATCGTGGCCGCCGCCGCGCGCGCCGTGGCAGCCCTCGCCCGGCCGACGCCGGGCAGCGGGGCGAGCGAGGAGCCTTCATGACCCGCTCCCCCGGGCTGGGACCACCGGAGGGTCCGGCCGGATGCGGCTGCCATCCGCCCGGGAGGGACCGCCCCCGCACCGTCGACCCTGCGCCCGCGGCACCGCCCAGCCCAACGGCAGCGCACAGCTCCTGGGCATCGGGCACCGGTGAGCACCTCGTTCCCCAGGCCACGATCCCCGCCGGCATCTTCGTGATGGGGGATTCCTCCGGGGATCGCAACCCGATGGACGGCGAGGTCCCGCTGCACGAGGTCGCGCTCGACGCCTTCACGATGGATGCCACCACCGTGACCAACGACGACTTCGCCGGCTTCACGGCCGCGACCGGGTACGTCACCGAGGCGGAGCGCTTCGGCGTCTCCG
>JAKDNE010000341.1 GCA_030451965.1 Brachybacterium sp.
ATGACCGACTCGACGCATTTTGATATCGCTCTGATCGGCTCCGGTTCGGGGAACTCCTTCCCCGGCCCCGAGTTCGCCGGCCGCAGCATCGTGCAGATCGACCGCGGGGTGGGCCCGGACCACGTCTTCGGCGGCACCTGCATCAACCTCGGGTGCATCCCGACGAAGATGTTCGTGCACACCGCGGACCTCGCCCATACCCCAGCGGATGCCGCCCGGTTCGGCCTCACCGAGCAGCTGCGGCACGTGGACTGGCCGGCGATCCGGGACCGCATCTTCGGCCGCATCGACGCGATCTCCGTCGGCGGTGAGGAGTACCGCCGCGACCACGAGGACAATGCGAACCTCACCCTGCTGCGCGGCACCGCCCGCTTCACGGGACCGAAGACCCTGCAGGTGACCGGGAACGACGGCGACGAACGTACGGAACGGACGATCAGCGCCGACACCATCGTGCTCGGCGCCGGCTCCCGCCCCGTGCTCCCGCCGATCGACGGCCTGGCCGAGGCGGCACCGCATACCTCCGACACCATCATGCGGGTCGACCAGCTGCCGGCCTCGCTCGCGATCCTCGGCTCCGGCGTGATCGCGGTGGAGATGGCGCACGTCTTCGCCTCCCTCGGGGTCGAGGTCACCCTGATCGCCCGCTCCCAGCAGGTGCTGCGCACCGCGGACGCGGACGTCTCCACCCGGCTCACCGAGATCCTCGACGAGCGGCTCCGGCTGGAGAAGGGACTGTCCACCACCTCCGTCCGCCGTACTGCCGACGGCATCGAACTGCGCGGTGAGCAGGACGGTGCCGAGGTGCTGATCCGGGCCGAGGAGCTGCTGGTCGCCGTCGGCCGACGCCCCAACTCCGACCTGCTGGACGTCTCCACCGCAGGGATCGACACCGCCGAGGACGGCAGGGTGGAGGTGGACGCCCACCAGCGCGTGCTCGGCGACGGGGAGGTGATCCAGGGCCTGTGGGCCTTCGGCGACCTCTCCAGCGAGCATCAGCTCAAGCACGTCGCCAACCACGAGCAGCGGATCGTGCGGCACAACGTCCTGCACCCCGAACAGCTGCGTCGCAGCGACACCATGCCCGTGCCCAGCGGCGTGTTCACCCATCCGCAGGTCGCCTGGGTCGGGATGGACGAGGAGACGGCACGGCGCAGCGGCCAGGAGGTGCGGGTCGCGATCCAGGAATACGCCTCGATCGCCTACGGCTGGGCTCTCGAGGACACCACCGGCTTCGCGAAGATCATCGTCGACGCGCAGACCACCGAGATTCTCGGCGCGCACCTGATCGGTGCCGAGGCCACCACCCTCGTCCAGCAGCTGATCCAGGCGATGAGCACCGGGCAGACCGTGCAGGACATCGCCACCAGCCAGTACTGGATCCATCCGGCCATGCCCGAGCTGATCGAGAACGCCCTGCTGCAGCTCGTGCCCTGACCGGCAGGCCCCGATCACCCGCAGGTGATCGGGGCCGCGCCCTCCGTGCTCAGCTCACTCCTGGTGACCCGGGAGGCAGGACTTCAGCGGATCCTTCTCGATCTCGGGCGCCGGGGTGGTCTCCTCGGCGGTGCCGGGGGCATCCGTCGGGGTCGAGGTCTCCTCCTCGGTGGCCGTTCCCTCGGTGGTCGGCTGCTCGCCGTCCCCGCTGCCCTCCTCCGGCGCGGCACCGGTCTCGGCGGGATCGCTGGACCCCTGCTCGGTCTCCCCGAGCACGGACTCCGGCGCCTCCTGCACCATCGAGTCCTCGATCGAGGCCTCGACCCACTTCTCGAGGTACTCGAAATCGGGGTTCCCGGAGAACGTGACGTCCTGCGTGATCGGGTAGGACGTGAACCCGCCGTCCTTGATCCGCAGCGCGAGGTCCACGAAGGCATCCAGATTCTTCACCGGGATGTTCGTCTGGATGTTGTCCTCGGTGGCGTTGACCAGCCCGGGGATCGAGAACGCGAGCGTGGTGGGGTCGGCCTCCTCGGTCACTGCGCGCACGATGCGCTGCTGACGGCACATGCGGTCGAAGTCGTTGGAGCCCTCTCGGGACCGGGCGTACCAGAGCGCGTGGAAGCCGTCGAGCTTCTGCAGCCCGGGCTCGATGTAGCCCTCGATCTTGCTCGCACCGCCACCGATCGGGATCCGACGCTCGACGACCAGGTCCACGCCGCCCAGCGCGTTCACGAGGTCCTCGAAGCCCTGCAGGTTCACCATCGCGTAGTAGTCCATGTCGATCCCGAGGGTCTCCTCGACGGCCCATCGCGTCGCGGTCAGCCCGGGTTCGGGGTCGTTCGGGAACAGGTCCGGGCGGTCCTCCGCCCAGGTCCAGACCGCGTTGATCAGGCTCTGGTTCGGCCCGAAGTAGTCGAAGCCGTTCGGGAACACCTCGGCCGGCGGGGTGTCCTCGGGGAACTGGACGTGCTCGAGGTTGCGGGGGATGGAGAACAGTGCGGTGCGGCCGGTGGCCGTATCGATCGACGCGACCATGATGGTGTCCGGTCGGGTGCCCGTGCGGTCCTCGCCGGCGTCCTGGCCCAGCAGCATGATGTTGACCCGCCCGGCATCGGCCCACGGATCCTTGCCGGAGGTGAAGCGATGATTATCGCCCTCACCGCCGCCGAACACGGTCCGGGAGCCGACCAGCCCCTGCAGCGCCCATAGCGATTGGACCCCGCGGGTCGCGGGCATGGCCACAGCGACCACCATCAGCGCTGCGAGGGCCAGCGCCAGATAGCGCTTCGCGCCCCCGAGCCGTTCCCGGTGGGAGTGCACGAGGTTCGCCAGCACGATCTGCAGGGCCCAGACGAGCCCTACGACGCCGACGGTGATCATCGCCCCGATCAGGACACCGCGCTTGGTCGCCAGCATCATGCCGGTGCGCAGCGGCTCGCCGATCAGCAGGAACGCCCCGATGGCCACGAGAGCGAGCAGCAGCACTGCCAGCAGCACCCAGCCGAGTCGGCGCATCCGCGTGGTCACCAGGCCGGAGCCCGGGAACAGCGAGGTCAGCACTGTCCAGAAGGCGACCTTCGGCAGTGATCCGGAGCCGTCCCGGGCCTTGTCGGTGTCGGTGATGTCGTCGTCGTCGATGGTCTCGGAGGAAGCGCCGGTGGCGGCAGGAGCGGCGGTGGTGGAGCCGGCTCCGACGGCGGCGGCTGCCGTGGTGCCCACCGGCGCGGTCTCACGGTCGGGGGTCGGCCGCGGCGTCGCCGGGATGTCCGGAGCGGGGCCAGGGGAGGAGCCCGCC
>JAKDNE010000342.1 GCA_030451965.1 Brachybacterium sp.
CCGCGGGGTTGTAGAGCGCCGCGGGGTGGGGCTTCGCGGGCCGGTGGTAGCCGCGCCCCGCGCGGCCCCGGCGGCCGCGGCGGGGTATCGCTCCGCTGCTCGTCCCGATCATCCGGCGCTCCTGACGCCCCCGCGCCGCTCCTCCTACCCGCCCTGGTTCCCTCGAAAGGCAGAGTCGCCTCATGACCTCGACGCATGCCCCCGCGCACCGGACCCGCCCCACCTCGGTCCCGGCCGTGGTCACTCGCATCGCGGTGCTCGGCATCACCCTCGCGGTGTCGGTCTTCATCGCACCGGTGCTGATCTCCCAGCAGTCGTGGATGTGGCTGGCGGTGCTGGTGCTCGCCGCGGTCGGCATCTTCGTCCTGTACTCGACGAAGCGCTACGTGCCGGGGAAGTACCTCTTCCCGGGCACCTTCTTCCTCTCCGTGTTCCTGATCCTCCCGATCGTGCTGACGATCGGGTACTCGTTCACCAACTACGGCGACGGCACCCGCGGGACCAAGGAGCAGGCGGTCGGCTCGATCGTCGCCAGCTCCGTCCAGCAGTCGGCCGACTCGCCGCGGTACACGATGACGGTGGCGACCTCCGGCTCTCCCGTCGAGGGACCGTTCGAGCTCTACCTGATCGATCCCGCCGACGGCACGATCTACCGCGGGGACGCGGAGACTCCCCTCGAGGAGGTCGACTCGGGGGCCGTCACCGTGGCCGATGGCCGGGTCACCGAGGTCCAGGGCCTCACCGTCCTCGACGCCGGTCAGGTGAACACGATCTACAACGAGCTGATGGAGCTCGCGGTCCCGGTCGACGACTCCTCGGCCGTCCGTCCCCTCGGCGTGAACCAGGCCTTCGTGGGCACCACCGTCCTGCAGTACGACGCGGCGAGCGACACCATCACCGACACCTCGACCGGCGAGGAGTACACGGTCGGGAAGATCGGGAACTCCCAGTACTTCGTGGACTCCTCGGGCGATCGGGCGTTCTCCCAGGGCTGGCTGCAGAGCGTGGGCCTGTCCAACTACGAGCGCCTGTTCACCAATTCCACCGTCGCCGGCCAGTTCTTCTCGGCCTTCGTGTGGACCCTGGTGTTCGCGGCCGGGTCCGTGCTGCTCACCTTCGCACTGGGCTTCGCCCTGGCCGTGATCCTCAACGATCAGCGCCTGCGGGGACGTCGGTTCTACCGCTCGGTGCTGATCATGCCGTACGCGATCCCCGGCTTCATCTCGCTGCTGGTGTGGTCGAACTTCTACAACCGCGATTTCGGTCTGATCAACGAGATGCTCGGCCTGCACCTGGACTGGTTCGGGGATCCGTCCCTCGCGAAGGTCGCGGTGCTGCTGACGAACCTGTGGATGGGCTTCCCCTACATGTTCATCGTCTCCACCGGTGCGCTCCAGTCGATCCCGGATGAACTGACCGAGGCCGCCCGGATGGACGGCGCCTCACCCCTGCAGGCCACCAGGAAGATCGTGCTGCCACTGCTGCTGGTGGCCGTCGCACCGCTGCTGGTCTCCTCCTTCGCCTTCAACTTCAACAACTTCAACGCGATCGAGCTGCTCACCGAGGGTGGTCCGTTCCCTGACGGCTCCGGCCGCGGCGCCACGGACATCCTGATCTCGATGGTCTACCGCATCGCCTTCGGCGGCTCCGGAGCCGACTTCGGCTTCGCCTCAGCGGTCTCGGTGTGCCTGTTCATCCTCACCGGTGTCCTGGCCGCCATCCAGTTCCGATTCACCAACGTCCTCGAAGACGTCAACTGAGCCCGCGGGAGGGATCCACCATGAGCTCCACCACAGCTCCGCAGCGCGGCGGGAAGCATCGCATGCCCTTCCGCCGCTGGTTCGCCGAACTCGGCTGGCGACACGTCGTGGGAGTGCTGGCGATCACCTTCGCCCTCTTCCCGATCATGTTCGTGCTCTCGGCCTCGCTGAATGAGAGCGGTTCGATCGCCGCCGCCGGCCTGCTGCCCACGGAGGGGGTCACGCTCAAGCACTACGCCGCGATGCTCAGCGGCGAGCGCGCGAACTTCCTGCGCTGGTACCTCAACACCATCATCGTGTGCGGCGTCGTCGCCACCGGCCAGGTCTTCCTCTCGCTGCTGGCCGCTTTCGCCTTCAGCCGCCTGCGCTTCCGCGGCCGACGCGGCGGCATGCTCGCGGTCCTGCTGATCATGATGTTCCCCGCGATCCTCGCGATGATCGCGGTGTACACGATGATCGCGGGCCTGGGCGAGGCGGTGCCGATGCTCGGTCTGAACACCCTGGCCGGCTACATCGCGGTGCTGATGGGCGGAGCCTTCGGCCAGGTGTGGCTGCTCAAGGGCTTCTTCGACACGATCCCGAAGTCGTTGGACGAGGCGGCGATCATCGACGGGGCGTCCCACTGGCAGACCTTCCGCAAGATCCTGGTGCCGTCCATGACCCCGATCCTGGCCACGACGCTGCTGCTGGCGCTGGTCGGCTCCATGAGCGAGTTCCTGATCGGTTCGATCTTCCTCACCGACGATTCGAAGAAGACCCTCGCGGTGGGCATGTACGGGATGTTCTCCTCGGACCGTTCGAACAACCTGGGAGTCTTCGCCGCGGGATCCGTGATGGTGATGATCCCGGTGATCATCCTCTACCAGTTCCTGCAGCGGTACATCGTCGGCGGTTCGACCGCCGGGGCCGTGAAAGGTTGATCGACGTACTGCGACGAAGGAGCGGTAGGAGGTCAACACGAAAGCAGAGCCTGACCAAAGTGTTGCCACTGCGCCCAGCACCACCCCTGCACCACCGGAAGGACCCCTCATGACCACTTCGCCCCTCACCGCTGCGCGGACCGCCGGGCGGGAGAGCGCCCCGGACCGGCAGTGGTGGCGTGATGCCGTCGTCTATCAGGTCTACCCCCGCTCCTTCGCCGACTCCGACGGCGACGGCATGGGTGACCTGCCCGGCGTGACCGCGCACCTGCCCTACCTCCGCGATCTCGGCGTCGACGCGATCTGGCTCTCGCCGTTCTTCACGTCGCCGCAGCGCGACGGCGGCTACGACGTCGCCGACTACACCGACGTCGATCCCCGCTTCGGCTCCCTGGCCGACGCCGACGAGATGATCGGGCGCGCCCACGAGCTGGGCCTGAAGGTCATCGTCGATATCGTCCCCAACCACTCCTCCGACCAGCACGCGCTGTTCCAGCAGGCGCTGGCGGCGGGCCCCGGCTCCCCCGAGCGCGACATGTAC
>JAKDNE010000030.1 GCA_030451965.1 Brachybacterium sp.
GCTGTTCCAGCAGGCGCTGGCGGCGGGCCCCGGCTCCCCCGAGCGCGACATGTACGTCTTCGCCGAGGGCCTCGGCGAGCACGGCGAGCTGCCGCCGAACAACTGGACCTCGATCTTCCACGGCCCCGCCTGGACGCGCGTCACCGAGGCGGACGGCGCCCCCGGCCAGTGGTACCTGCACATCTTCGACACCAGCCAGCCGGACTGGAACTGGGAGAACCCGCGGGTGCACGCGCTGTTCCGGGACATTCTGCGGTTCTGGCTGGACCGCGGCGCCGACGGCTTCCGCGTGGATGTCGCCCACGGCATGGTCAAGCCCGAGGGACTGCCCGATGCCACGGTCACCGCGGAGGGGCTGATCGACATCCCCGAGGGCGAGGTGCCGATCTACTTCGACAACGACGGGGTGCTGGACATCTACCGCGAATGGCGGCCGATCCTGGACTCCTACGAAGGGGATCGGATGATGGTGCTGGAAGCATGGATCCCCGAGCAGCGGCTGCCGCTGTACATCGGGGACGACAAGGCGCACCAGTCCTTCAACTTCGGCTTCCTCCAGGCCCGCTGGGGCGTTCAGACGATGCGCGCGGCGATCGAGAAGCCGCTCGCGCTGGCCGACGCCGTCGGCTCCCCCACCACCTGGGTGCTCTCGAACCACGACGTGATCCGCCACGCCAGCCGCTACGGCTTCGACCCCGAGCACCGCTTCGGCGAGGGGCTGCGCCGCGACGAGGTGCCCGATGCTGACCTGGGCCTGCGCCGAGCCCGTGCCGCCACACTGCTCATGCTGTCCCTGCCCGGTGCGGCCTACCTCTACCAGGGCGAGGAGCTCGGCCTGCCGGAGGTCATCGACATCCCGGACGAGCTGCGGGAGGACCCTGCGCACCGGCGCGCCGGTGTTCCCGGCCGCGACGGGTGCCGCGTGCCTCTGCCCTGGGTCCAGGATGCCCCGGCATTCGGCTTCTCGCCCTCCGGCGAGAGCTGGTTGCCGCAGCCGACGGAGTTCGGCCCGCTCGCGGTCGATCAGCAGCTCGGCGCGGACGGCTCCGTCCTGGAGCTGTACCGGGAAGCGCTGCGGCTGCGCCGGAGACTGCGCCTGGGAGAGCAGGGTGAGGGCCACGGCGTGGTCTTCGCCGACGCGGCACCCGTGGGCGTGCTGATCGTCGACCGCGGTGACGTCCGGATCGTCGTCAACACCACATCGGAGCCGGTCCCCCTGGCCGAGGTCACCTCCGGGGTGGAGTACGAGGTGCTGCTGCGCTCGGTGCCCGTCGGCGTGGAGGGCGAGGACCTGGCCGTCGCCGCCGACAGCACCCTCTGGCTGCGTCGGAGGCACTGAACACCCGTCGGGCGCCGGCGCGAGGGGCGTCGGCGCCCGACGCCCGGATCCGCCATTAGGATCATCGATATGCCGCACCCTGAGACGTCCTCGTCCCGTCCCGCCGCACCCGACCTCGGTCCGTCCTCGGACCCGGCGGGTTTCGACCTGGTGCTGCTGGGCTCCGGGCTCGGGGTCTTTACCCTCGCCCGTGCCTTCCACGAGCAGTACGGCGTGGTGGCGACGGTGATCACGAAGGTCGGCATCGAGCCGATGCGCCGTTCGGTCACGTGCGAGGTCCTCGAGCTCGGGAGCTCCGCGAGCGACGAGGACCTGATCGACACCGTGATCGAGCTGGCGCTCGAGCGCGGCGGGGTGCGTCCCCAGCTGCTGCTCGCCAACGCGGATTCCCTCGTGCAGCTCATGAGTGATCATCGCGAGCGGCTCGCCGAGCACGTCGTGCTGCCGATCCTCGAGGCCGATGTCCTCGAGCGCCTCTCGGACAAGGCGGAGTTCGCCCGGCTGTGCACCGAGCACGGGGTCGCGACCCCGCGCACGGAGGTCATCGATCTGAGCGTGCCGAGGGAGACGGACTGGGAGCCTCCCCGCACCGATCTGCCCTTCCCGGTGGTGATGAAGGCGGCCCGCACCGCGGACATGTCCGGGGTGCGCTTCGAGGGCAAGAAGAAGGTGTGGTTCCTCGAGGATCCCCAGGAGCTCGCCGCGCTGATCCGCTCGATCGCCGCGGCCGGCTACACCGGACGCCTGATCGTCCAGGAGCTGATCCCCGGTGACGACACCGCCGAGGGCTCGATCACCGCCTACACCGACGCCGCGGGGCGGGTGACGCTGCTGTGCTCGGCCCGGGTGCTGCTGGGCGAGCACACGCCCGATGCGCTGGGACGACCGGCCGCGATGATCACCACCCCCTTCGAGGATGCGCTGGAGCAGGCCCGAGCCCTGCTCGAGGCGACCGGCTACCGGGGCTACGCGAACTTCGACGTCAAGCGCGACCCCCGCGACGGGGCCTGGAAGTTCTTCGAGGTCAATCCCCGCATCGGACGCAACAACTTCTACGTCTCCACCGCCGGGGCGAACGTGTCCCGCTTCGTGGTGGCCGATGCCATCGAGCACCGCCGGATCGAGCCGGTCACGCAGTTCGACGAGATCCTCTACTCCCTGGTCCCGATGCCGCTGCTGATGCGCTATCTGCGCGATCCCGCGCTGAAGCGCTGGGTGCGCACCGTGGCGCGGCGCGGGGTGCGCAATCCGTGGACCTATCCGGCCGATGGCGGCTGGGCGCGGCGCTACGCACGGATCGTCGGGCTGAACCATGTGCGCAAGTTCCTGCGCCACTATCCGCGACCGACCGACTCGGGGTTCTGAGCCCCGCGACCCACGCGCCGCCGGCCCGGTTCACCGGAAGAGCTCGGTGAGCTCCTTGCCGGCCCGGCCCACGGTGATGCGGGCGAGTTCGGTGAGGGAGTCGACCAGCCGCCGGTCGCCGCGGTATCCGTGCTGGTCGTACACGACAGAGAGCTCGGTGCAGCCGAGCACGGCGACACCCGCACCGCGGGCCAGCACTCGCTCGATGCAGGATTCGAAGAGGTCCAGGTCCACCGGCGCCCCGGCTTTGACCTGGGCGTAGATGAGGTGATTGATGTCCTCCTGCACGGCACGGTCGGGGACCAGCGGCGTGCCGCCCTGGGCGAGGATCTGCTCCTGGTACACCCCGGCGTGGATGTTGCCCTCGGTCGCGAAGACGGCGATGGGGGCCCCGTCCGCGACCTCGACAGCGGCGCGCGAGGTGGTCTCGACGATGCTCAGCAGCGGGACGTCCGTGGCCGCCTCGACCTGGCGTGCGTAATGGTGGGCGGTGTTGCAGGGCAGGACGAGCAGGTCCACCCCGGCGCGCTGGAGCATCACCGCGTCCCGGACGATGACCGGGCCGGGATCGGGAGCGCCGGGCTCGAGGATCCCCGCCGTCCGGTCCGGGGTCGTGGAGTGCTGGGAGACCAGCAGGTCCAGGTGCTCCTGGTCGCTGCCGGCCACGGTGGCGCGGATCAGCACGTCCAGGAACACGGAGGTCGCGGCCGGTCCGAGGCCGCCGAGGACGCCGACCACGGGGCGGGACCAGTCGGTGGGGTCGAGCCGGCCGCCGGTGCCCTCCCCCGCCGCTCCCGGCGGCGCCTCGGTCACGCCTGGTCCTCCGCTGCCGCCCCGGAGCGACGACGAAGCAGACGGCTGAGCCGGTCACCGCCCTCGGGCCGGTAGTAGCGCTGGAACTTCAGCACCGAGTTCAGCCCCGCGGCCAGGACGTACCGGCGCCGGGAGAGGGAGTCGTCCACGCCGGGGTAGTGCAGGGGGTTGCCCACTCGGCGAGCCCGCAGCACCCGGCGCAGCCGGGCCCTGGCCTCGGGAAGGGTGGTGTACCGCTTGACCAGGGAGAGCGGGACGACGGTGTAGAGCACCTCGGGCTGGTCCTGGAGGATGCCGTCCTCCCCGATCCCGGAGCCCGGTCCCTGCTCGGGCAGTGCGCCGCGCAGGTGCTCGTCGACGTACCAGGTGACGGGATTGTGCCCGCCGGCGGTGACGTAGTAGTTGGAGCGTCCCAGGCGGGGATTGAGCTCGAAGAACTTGGTGCGGCCGTCGCGGCGGTCGTGCTTGAGGTCGAAGTTCGCGTAGCCGGTCCAGCCCAGCCGCTCGCACAGGCGCTGAGCCTGGGCGACCATCTCCCGATCCACCCCGGTGATGATCGCCGCGGGGTTCCCGATCGCTCCCGGCGCGTGCTCTTCGAGCAGCGTGTGGCCGTAGGAGGCGAAGCGGACTCGGGAGTCGCCGTCGCAGTAGACGGTGAGGATCCGCATGTACTGGTCGTCGCCCGGGATGCGGTCCTGGACGATGATCGACTCGCGGTACCCGGCCTCGCGGATGGTGCTCAGCAGAACCTGCAGGTCCTCGGGCGAGTCGACGGTGTGGACCTTGTTCT
Organism: Brachybacterium sp.; assembly: GCA_030451965.1. Classification (GTDB taxonomy): domain Bacteria; phylum Actinomycetota; class Actinomycetes; order Actinomycetales; family Dermabacteraceae; genus Brachybacterium. Next base: position 4,308 of record JAKDNE010000030.1, read on the forward strand.
TCCCCGGGAACTCGATGCGCTTCCACTCGGAGACCTCGGCCGGCTTGGCGATCACCGGGAACTCGAAGGGCACCTCGAGATCGGCCGGGATCTCCTGAGCGAGGTCGACCACCAGCGTGCCCGGGTGGTCCACACCGAGGTCCTGGCAGAGCCGGGTGAAGTTCTGCTTCTCGGTGGCCGCCACGAAGGTGTCCAGGTCGACGTACGGGGTGATGTAGCGGGGATCCAGGCCGATCTCGTCGCGGATCCGGATGATGGGCTTCACGGTCGCGTCGGCGGAGCCGAGCAGCAGCAGGCTGCGGCCCGGATGTGCATCGGCGACCTCCTGCAGCACCGGGGCCAGCGACTCCGGATCGAACGGGTCCTGGCAGCGCACATTGTCGATGAGGGAGGAGGTCCCCACCACCCAGCCCGCCAGACGGGAGACGACCACGGTGCGGATCCCGTACGCCTCATGGAAGGCCCGTGCGAGGGAGTAGGCACCGATGTCTCCGCCGACGACGACGGGCGTGAATTCGACGGCGGACGCGTCGGAGGCGTTCTCTGGCATGTCGGCCAGTCTAACGACGGCCCTGCTCGCGCCTCCTCGACACACTCCGAAGCGGTACCTACGCTGGAGGGATGGATCACACGACGCCTGACACCTCACCGTTCGTCCTCTCCTCGAGCGCCACGCCCCAGGGCAGCGAGGTCGCGCCCCAGCAGCTGGTGCACGCGCTCGGCGGGGACAACCTCTCCCCCGATCTCCACTGGTCGGGCGCCCCGGAGGGCACCCGCTCCTTCGCCGTGACCTGTTACGACCCCGATGCCCCCACGGGGTCCGGGTTCTGGCACTGGGTGGCCTGGGACATCCCCGCCACGACCACGTCGCTGCCCATCGGGGTGGCTCGGGACGATACTTCCCTGACCCAGGCTCACAACGACTTCGGCAACACCGGCTACGACGGTCCCGAGCCCCCGGCGGGCGCCCCGCACCGCTACCAGTTCTCGGTGCACGCCCTGCCGGTTCCGACACTCGGGGTCAGCGCGGACGCACCGCATGTCGCAGCCCGCTTCGTGATCTTCTCCGAGCAGCTCGCCTCGGCCTCGTTCACGGCGCGTTACCAGGTGACGGCGTGAAATACTAGGGGGGAAACTCCCCACCACGGGGCGGGCGTGCCACGTGTCCCGCCTCGGACTCCGATCGTAGGCTCGAATCATGGACGCCAGGACTTCCCGCCGCACCCGGCGAGCGCAGAGATCAGACCATGGTCTGAGGTCTCTCATGCGCTCGGGGGACGCGAGCACCCGCCCCGGGTGCGAGCCTGGAGGGGTGAACGCGAACAGGACGCACCCCGGCTCGTCGGCGACCGTCTCCGACCGCCCGCTGCGGGTGCTGCTGACCACCGACTGGTGGGAGCCCGTCGTCAACGGCGTGGTCGCCTCCGTCCAGACCCTGCGGCGGGAGCTCCTCGCGCTGGGCTGCGACGTCCGGGTGCTGACCCTCTCGCAGGGGATCCGTGCCCGCAACGAGGAGGGGGTCTACCGCATCGGTTCGGTCTCCGCGTCGATGGTCTACGACCGTGCCCGCATCGGCATGCCCTCCGGTCGCCGCGTGCTGCGCGACATCCTGCAGTGGCGGCCCGACGTCGTCCATTCACAGGCCGAGTTCTCCACCTTCATGTGGGCCCGTCGCATCGCCCGCGCCCTCTCGGTGCCGCTGGTGCACACGTACCACACCATCTACGAGGACTACACGCACTACTACTCCCCCAGCCGCACCATGGGCCGCAAGGTCGTGGAGTCCTTCTCCCGCCGGGTGCTCTCGAAGACCGATGCCGTGATCGCGCCGACGACGAAGGTCGCCCAGCTCCTCTCCGGCTACGGGGTGCACCGCCCGCTGCACGTGATCCCCACCGGCCTGGATCTGGACCGGTTCCGCCCCGCCCGCAGTGAGGAGGAGCACGCCGACGCCCACGCGCTGCGCGCCGCGCTCGGCATCGGCCCGGGACAGCAGGTGCTGCTGTCCGTCTCCCGTCTGGCCAAGGAGAAGAACCTCGACGAGGTGCTCGAGATGGTGGCCGTCGCGGACCGCGCGGACACCGTGCTGGTCCTGGTCGGTGAGGGACCGTACCGGGCCGAGCTCGAAGCCCGTGCCAAGGCCCTCGGCATCGCAGAGCGGGTCCGGTTCACCGGTGTCGTCGATCCGGCCGATATCCCGCGCTGGTACCGCATGGGCGACGTCTTCGTCGGCGCCTCCCTCAGCGAGACCCAGGGGCTGACCTTCATCGAGGCGATGGCCAGCGGCCTGCCGCTGCTGTGCCGTCGCGACCCTTCGCTCACGAGCGTCGTGGTCGAGGACGTCACCGGCTGGCAGTTCGAGGGCCCCGAGCAGTTCACGTCCCGTCTGAGCTCACTGCTGGATGACCCGCATGGTCGCGAGCAGATGTCCCGTGCGGCCCTCGAGCACGCCCGGGCCACCTGCGATGCGCAGGAGTTCGGTCGCAGCGTACTCGATGTCTATCAGCAGGCCCGTCGGCGTCGGGCGCCGCTGATAGCCCGGCGCGAAACGGTCCCGGCATGAGCACCTCCACGGGTTCGATCCCACGGCTGCGCTCGCAGCCCCCTGCCTCGCCCGGCCCGTCCCTGCGGGCCCTCGCCCCGGACGAGGGTGCGGCCCCGGCGCGTGCCGGCCGTGATCCGCTGCGCATGGCCGCGCGGATGTCCCCGCTGCTCGGGCTCGGCCTCAGCATCGCCCTGGTGTGGTGGGGCCTGGAGACCGGGGTGCTGCAGTCGCTCGAGAACCTGCAGATGTTCATCGACTCCCTCGGTGCCTGGGGTCCCGTCGCATTCATGATCGCCTCCGCCGCCTCCGTGGTCTTCCCGATCGTGCCTGCCGGCCTGCTGGTGCTCGCCGGTCCCGTGCTGTTCGGCCCGATCGAGGGGACGGTCTTCAACTATGTCGCGGTCAGCGCCGGGTCCCTGCTGAACTTCGCCATCGCCCGGCACGTGGGTCTGTCGCTCATCGAACGGATCTTCCGTCCCCGCACGGTCGAGAAGTTCCTGGGCTGGACCCGCAGCGACCATTTCACGCGCGCGTTCGCGCTCGCGATCGCCCTGCCGATAGCCCCCGATGACCTGCTCTGCTACCTCGCCGGCACCACCCGGATGCGCTGGCGCACCTACGTCCTGATCATCCTGCTGTGCAAGCCGTGGGCCCTGATCGCCTACGGACTCGGCGTCAGCGCCCTCGTGATGCGCTTCCTGCCCTGGTGAACGGAACCACGACATGCTCCTGAAGCCCCGCTCCCGGCGGCGCACCACCTCTCCCCACCACCCTGCGCGCTGCGAGGGGAACGACGCCCCGCCGCTGCGCGTGCTGCTGCCCGCAGGTCTCGCCTCGCTCGCCCGCGAGTCGGGCATCGGCGCTGCCATCCGCCACCAGGAATCGGCGGTGCGGTCGCTGGGCCACGAGGTGGTCACCAATCCGCTGCGGCCCTTCGACGTGGTCCACCTGAACACCCCGTTCCCGGACACGCTGCTGCTGGCGGCTTGGGCGCGACTGCGTCGGCGGCCGGTGCTGGTGTGGGCGCATTCCACCGAGGACGATTTCCGCGACTCCTTCCCCGGATCGAACCGGCTGGCCCCGCTGTTCCGGCGCTGGATCGCACACCTGTACCGCCGCGGCGACACGGTGGTCACGCCGAGCGAGTACTCCAAGCAGCTGATCTCCGCTCCGAAGTACGGACTGCGGGCACCAATCCGGGTGCTCTCCAACGGGGTCGACACCGGCTTCTTCCGCGCGGACCCGACGGCCCGGCAGCGACTGCGATCCTCCCTCGGACTCCCGCCGGACGCCCCGGTGGTGATCAGCGTCGGGATGCAGCTGCGACGCAAGGGGATCCTGGACTGGGTGGAGGTGGCCCGTCGGATGCCGCATGTCACCTTCGTCTGGTACGGCCGCACCGATCCGCGGCTGCTGACGGCCGAGGTGGAGCGCGCGCTGGCCGGCGCTCCCGCGAACGCTCTGTTCCCCGGATACGTGCAGGCCGCGCAGCTGCGGGAGGCCTACTGCGGTGCCGACGCCTTCTGCTTCCTCACGAAGGAGGAGACCGAGGGGATCGTGCTGTGGGAGGCGCTCGCCTGCGAGGTCCCCGCGCTGGTGCGAGGGATCCCGCTGTATCGCGACGCGATGCCCGACGGGGTGCTCACGCACCAGGTCGCCGGGGACGGGCCCGAGTTCGCGGGCCGGGTCGTCGCAGCGCTCCGAGCGCTGCTCGACGGTGAGCTCGAGGACCTCACTGCGGCCGGTCGCCGCGCCGCGGAGGGCGTCGACCTGGACCAGGTGGCGCAGCAGCTGCAGGAGATCTACCACCGTGCCGGGGTGCATCCGGTGTCGACCGCGCGCTCGGTCACGAACGGCGCGTAGGCCTCCACACCACCAGGGCGTTGCTGCTGCCGCGTCGTCGGGGGCGCTCCCCGCGGCGCAGGGCGCTGATCTCACCGTCCCGATCGGCGGAAAACACGCGCCGCTGCGCGGGGGTCATCGTCTCCAGCCTGTCACGGACACGGCCGAGCTGGCCCTGCAGCGTGGCGACCTCATCCTGCAGCTCGAGGATCCGCTTGATCCCGGCGAGGTTGATGCCCTGCTCCTGGGAGAGCCCCTGGATCTCTCGCAGCCGCTCGACGTCACGGGTGCTGTACCGGCGACCGCGGCCACGGGTGCGCTGCGGGATCACCAGCCCCAGCCGGTCGTACTGGCGCAGGGTCTGGGGGTGCATCCCGGAGAGCTCCGCCGCCACCGAGATCACGAACACGGGCGCCCGGTCGTCCAGGCGGTGCGAGCTGTGCATCGGGGTGCTCCTCTCGGGATCCGGTGGCGACGGGCAGGGTGGAGCCTCAGCGGAGGGGGCTCAGCGGGCGGCGGCCTCGGCGAGCCCGGCCCGGGGGTCCTCCTCGGCCAGCGCCGTCCGCAGGTCCTCGACCGCCTGCTTCGCCGCACCCTCCACATGGGTGGGGACGGCGACCTGCACGGTGACGTGGAGATCTCCGGTGGACTTCTTGGTCACCAGGCCCTTGCCGCGCACCCTCAGGGTACGACCGGAGGGCGTGCCCGGCGGGACCTTCACCGAGACCGTGCCGCCGTCGAGCAGCGGGACGGACAGCGTGGTGCCCAGCACCGCCTCGTCGAAGGCGATCGGCACCGTGATCCGCAGGTTCTTGCCGTCAGCGCTCCACACCGGATGCTCCTCGACGTCCAGGGCCAGCAGCAGGTCGCCGGCGGGGGCACCGCCGGGTCCCGGCCGTCCCTTTCCGCGCAGGCGGATCTTCTGGCCGTCGTGCACGCCGGCAGGGATGCGAGCGGTGACCGTGCGCCCGTCGACGTTCAGCCGCAGATCGGTGCCCAGCGCCGCGTCACGGAAGCTGATGCGGGTGCGGGCCGAGGTGTCGGAGCCCTTCGCCGGGGTGCGGTTCGGGGAGAACCCGGCCGGGCCTCCCCCGCCGAAGCCCCCGCCCTGACCACCGAACATCTTCAGCAGATCGTCGATGTCGGGGTTGGCACCGCCACCGCCGGGAGCGGGTCGGGCACCGGGATGGCCGCCGCCACCGAACATCGAGGAGAAGACGTCCTCGAAGCCGGCACCGCCGGGTCCGCCCTGGCCGGCGGAGAAGCGGGCGCCGCCGGAGCCCATCGCCCGGATGGCGTCGTACTGCTCACGCTGCTCGGGGTCGTTGAGCACCGAATAGGCCTCGCCGATCTCCTTGAACCGCTCCTCTGCCTTGGCATCGTCGGGGTGGTGATCGGGGGGGTACTTCCGGGCCTGCGGGCGGTAGGCCTTCTTGATCTCCTGGGCGGCGGCGTCCTTGGAGACGCCGAGGACCGCGTAGAAGTCCTTGTCGAGCCAGTCCTGTCCGGACATGTGCGTCTCCTTCCGGGAGCCTCAGCTGCGGGATCGAATGTATGGGGTGAGACGGGTGCGGGGCCTGCCGGGGACCGACAGGCCCCGCACCGTGGGTGAGCGGGTCGCTCAGGCGGTCACCGTCAGGCAGGACCGCGGGTGCCGACCCGGGCGGGTCGGAGGATCCGCTCGTTCATCGCGTAGCCGGGCTGCATGACGAGCGAGATCGTGGCGGTCTCGACGTCATCGGCGTCCTCGTGCATCAGCGCCTCGTGGAGGTTCGGGTCGAACTCCTCCCCGACGGCGCCGAAGCGCCTGAGGCCGTGCGATCCGAGCACCTCCTCGAGCTTCTGCGTGATGGCGTGGAACGGGGTGCCCGGGGCGATGTCGCCGTGCTGGCGGCCCAGCTCCACGTCGTCCAGGACCCCGATCAGCGAGCCGAGCACGCCGGCGATCGCCGCGTCCTTGCTCACCTGGGCGGCGCCCTCGATCCGGCGGCGCGAGTTGACGTACTCGGCCTGGTCGCGCTTGAGCTGCTCGGTGAGCTCGGTGACCTTGCCCTCGAGCTCGGCGACCCGTCCGGCGTCGGCCGGGAGCGAGGAGTCGTCCCCGCTCTGGGCCGCCTGCTCGAACAGCTGCGCCGCCTCGGCGTCGAAGGAGTCGACCGGCTCGCCGGCCCCCTGCCCCTCCGTCGCGGGGGTGTCCCCGGAGGGACGGATGGTGCCGTCCTCCGGGTTCACCTTGCGCTTGTCGGTGAAGGAGAACCTGGGCTCTTCCTCGGGACGCTGCGCGTCGTCAGGAGTGCTCGGGTCCTCGGTCATCACTTCTGCTCCTCGTCCTCATCCACGATCTCGGCGTCGACCACGTCGTCATCGTCGGACGAGTCCGCCTGCTGGTCGGCGCCGGCCTCCGCGCCCTCGGCGCCCTCAGCACCCTCGGCCTGCGAGTAGATCGCGGTGCCGACGGCCTGCAGGGCCTCGTTCAGGGAGTCCCGCTTGGCCTCGAGGTCCTCGGTCGAGGCGTCCTCCTTGGCCAGCTCCTCCTTGGCTTCCTTGATCGCGTCCTCGGCCTTGGTCTTGTCGCCGTCCTCGATCTTGTCCTCGTTGTCCTTGAGCAGCTTCTCGCCCTGGTAGACGAGCTGCTCGACGGTGTTGCGGGCGTCGGCGTTCTTGCGGCGCTCCTCGTCCTCGGCGGCGTGGACCTCGGCGTCCTTCACCATGCGGTCGATGTCCTCGTCGGACAGGGCGGAGCCGCCGGTGATCTGGATGGACTGCTCGTTGCCGGTGCCGCGGTCCTTCGCGGTCACATGCACGATGCCGTTGGAGTCGATGTCGAAGGTGACCTCGACCTGCGGCATGCCGCGCGGTGCCGGGGCGATCCCGGTGAGCTCGAAGGTGCCGAGCATCTTGTTGTCCCGGGTGAACTGACGCTCGCCCTGGAACACCTGGATCGCCACGGAGGGCTGGTTGTCCTCAGCGGTGGAGAACACCTCGGAGGTCTTGGTGGGGATGGCCGCGTTGCGCTCGATGAGCTTGGTCATCACGCCGCCCTTGGTCTCGATGCCGAGGGAGAGAGGGGTGACGTCCATGAGCAGGACGTCCTTGCGCTCGCCCTTGATGACGGCGGCCTGCAGCGCGGCGCCGACGGCGACGACCTCGTCCGGGTTCACGGACTTGTTGGGCTCCTTGCCACCGGTGAGCTCCTTGACGGCCTCGGTGACGGCGGGCATGCGGGTGGAGCCGCCGACGAGGACCACGTGGTCGATGTCGGAGACGGAGACGCCCGCATCCTTGATCACCTGGTGGAAGGGAGCCTTGGTGCGCTCGAGCAGGTCCGAGGTCATGTCCTCGAACTGGGCACGGCTGAGCTTCTCGTCGAGGTGCAGCGGGCCGTTCTCGGTCATCGACAGGTACTGCAGCGAGATCGAGGTGGAGGTCGAGGCACTGAGCTCCTTCTTGGCCTGCTCAGCGGCCTCCTTCAGACGCTGCAGGGCGATCTTGTCCTTGGACAGGTCCACCCCGTCCTTGTTCTTGACCTGGGTGATCAGCCAGTCCACGACCTTCTGGTCCCAGTCGTCGCCGCCGAGGCGGTTGTCGCCGGCGGTGGCCTGGACCTGGATGGTGGAGCCCTCGTCGTCCTTGCCCACCTCGAGCAGGGAGACGTCGAAGGTGCCGCCGCCGAGGTCGAAGACCAGGATCTGCTCGTCGTCCTTGCCCTTCTCGAGGCCGTAGGCGAGCGCCGCGGCGGTGGGCTCGTTGATGATGCGCAGAACGTTGAGACCGGCGATGGTGCCGGCATCCTTGGTGGCCTGGCGCTCGGAGTCCGAGAAGTACGCCGGGACGGTGACGACCGCATCGGTCACGGCCTCGCCCAGGTAGGACTCGGCGTCCTTCTTGAGCTTGCCGAGGACGCGCGCGGAGATCTCCTGGGCGGTGTACTTCTTCTCGTCGATCTCCGTGCTCCAGTCGGTGCCCATGTGGCGCTTGACGGAGGCGATGGTGCGATCGACGTTGGTGACGGCCTGGCGCTTGGCGACCTCGCCGACGAGGACCTCGCTCTGCTTGGAGAAGGCCACGACCGACGGGGTGGTGCGGGAGCCCTCGGCGTTCGCGATGACGGTGGGCTGGCCACCCTCGAGGACGGCGACGGCGGAGTTGGTGGTACCGAGGTCGATTCCGACGACACGGGACATGGGGGCCTGCCTTTCTGCGACGGGAGCGCCGCAACGGGTTCGTGCACTGCCGGCCGTGGGGCCGGCGGCAAGACTTGAGCTGTACACGCTCAAGTAGAAAACTCCGGATCGATGTTGTCAATCTGAAGAGCACTGAACTTGAGCACACCCGACTCAACTCCGGTTCGGCCAGGTTCATTCCCGTGTGCCGCAGATGTGACGGAGGGCACCTGAGCCGGGTTCCAAGACAGGTTGGCCACTTCCGGGTTTCTCGGCCAGCGCGTGCCGCTCTGGTCGTTGCGGGAGGTCCCGTACGAGTGCCACCGACCTACCTGGTTCCACGGGGCCGCCCGGGCCTGTTCTGAGTCGCGACCAATGATCGGACCCTGGTCCACGAGAGCCTGCACGAGCTGGATCGACTGTGGCTGGCGGGCTTCGATCCCGGCACTGCGGGAACCCGCACGCAGCCCCCGCTGGTCCATTCACGAGCGGGATGCGGTCGGGGGCCGACCCTGTGCTCGCAGAATGCCTTCAGCCCTGCTCGCCCTGCTGCGGACGTGATCGACCTCTTACCGCTGCCCCTCGCCACAGCCGCCGCTCGTGGCTAGATTGGGGGCAGTCTCACTACCAGCCCAGTAGGTCTTCTTCATGGCGACTCCCCCCGCCGCCGCGTTGCGACGCCGCCGCACTCTGCCTCCGCTCCACGAGCTCACCCGTGGGCAACTGATCCGTATCACTGTGCTGCTGGGCATCATGACCGGCCTGGGACCGGCGACTGTGGACATGTACCTGCCCGCACTGCCTCAGCTGGCGGACGAGTTCCTCACCTCCACGTCGAGCGTGCAGGCCACGTTGACCGGGTCGCTGCTGGGGATGGCGGCCGGTCAGCTGGTGATCGGCCCGCTCTCGGACTCCATGGGCAGGCGCCGCCCGATGATGGTCGGTGTCAGCGTGCACGTGCTCTCCTCGCTGGCGATGATCGCCGCACCGTCGATCAGCGTATTGATGGCGCTGCGGGTGCTGCAGGGATTCGGGGCCGCGGCCGGAGCGATCACCGCGATGGCGATCGTGCGGGACCTGTTCAGCGGGCGCGGCGCCTCCACGATGTTCTCCCGGCTGATGCTGGTGACCGGGATCGCGCCGGTGCTGGCGCCGGCGGTCGGCGGGTTCCTGATGTCCTTCACCGGCTGGCGGGGCATCTTCCTGGTGCTCGCCGCCACGTCCCTGGTGGTGGTGATCGTCTGCGCCGTGGCGCTGCCGGAGACGCTGCCGGCGCACGCCCGCATACCCGCCCGGCCGCGTGCGATGGCCCGCACCATCGGCACGCTGCTGCGCGACCGGATCTACATCGGTGCACTGCTGACCCAGGCACTGATGTTCTCCGCCTCGTTCTCCTACGTCTCCGGGATGTCCTTCATCCTGCAGGACGGCTACGGCCTGACCGCCGGCGAATTCGGCTATCTGTTCTCCGCCGGCACGATCGGGATGATCGTGATGAGCCAGGTGAACCCGGTCCTGCTGCGCTGGCTGACCACCGGCCAGGTGCTCATCCTCGGGCTGGGCGGGGTGATCACCTCCGGGGTGGTGATGACCGCACTGACCGCATCGGGCATCGGAGGGATGTGGGGGCTGCTGATCCCGGTGTGGTGCGCGCTGGCCTGCCAGCAGCTGATCATCCCGAACAGTCAGACGATCGCGCTGTCAGGCCACGGCGCGCGCAGCGGTACGGCCGCCGCATTCCTGACGGCCAGCATGAGCCTGGCCGGTGCCCTCGCCGCGCCGCTGCTCGGGTTCGTCGGCTCGACGGCGATCGCCCTGTCGGTGGTGATGCTCGCTTTCTACGTCCTCTCGGCGACGGCGACCGCCACGCTGATCCGCCGGTCCGGGATCCGGGCCAGCGGCGTGACCGGCGCGGACACGGCGATCTAGCCGACGGGCCGATCTCGGTGCGAGCCACGGTGGCGGCGGTGTCTCTGCTGATCACGCGGCTCGAGGAGCACGCACGTGATCCCGCGGTGACGCAGAGCGGCTGGACGGCTCGGTGCCGCTGGCAGGTTGTGACACGTCCCTGCCGGGCATGCTGATGGCCGCCGCCTGCCTGGACCTGGCCAGCGTGTTCGTCGACGCGGGCACGATCATGCCCAGCCGCACCTCCCTGCCTGCCGGGGAGGAGTCGGCGTGTCACGCGGCTCGTCCGCTGACCCTTCCAGCCTCTATCCTCGGGTGATTGCATCTGAGCGAGGAGAGATGGATGAGCGACGAGCGGCAGAGCGGAGCGCAGTCGGGGCGGCCGAATCGCACCGTCCGACCCATGAGCCTTGTCCTCGGGCTCGGGATCGGCACGGCACTCGGACTGATCTTCGGGATGATGGTGATGGACGACATCACGCTGGGCATGGCCTGCGGAATCGCGATCGGGGCCGGCTCCGGACTGGCCATCGGGTCGGGAGTCGACACTGCGAGACTCGTTCGCCAGACGCACGAGGGCAGTACTGGCGACGATTCTCAGGGATGACCACAGGCACTGTCATGACCCTTCGATCGATGGATCATGCGGCGTGCCGATCACCTTCTGATTCACCATCGGGGCGCTCGACGAGCCATCCGGCGCAGGAGCGGGCTCCTCGATCACGCACTGGGGCAGCCGCACAGTGGCGAAGGTCGGCTCGATCGGAGTGGTGGTGCGCGGTGACGCAACACCGTTCCTCGTCCTCCGATGACGTGGCCCGGAGTCCCAGCCCCCTTCCTCGTTCGAGGAATGATCAGAACCTGTGGATGGCTCTCGGCGAGGGGGCGTGCAAGGGGCGCACCTTCCCGAGGATGATCTGCAAAGAACGAAGAGTCTGATCAAGGACCGGCGTTGGCGCGCTGGTTCGGGAAGGTACGCCCGATGCTCAAGATAGTCCCCGACTCCGACGAGG
>JAKDNE010000343.1 GCA_030451965.1 Brachybacterium sp.
CCCCCACCAGGCGCTGGGAGGTGTCGCCGATGGAGGCGCGGGAGTGGTAGCGCAGGGACAGCGCCTGGACGTGGTCGAAGACGCGGGTGCGCAGCTCGGTGGCGATCCGCGCCCCGACCTTCGCGAAGGACACGGTGGCCAGGTAGTTCGAGGCGGCACGGCCGCCGATGATGACGGCGAGCCCGAGGGCGGCGGCGATCACGGTCTGCTCGATGTTCAGCCCGAACGGTGAGGCGTCCGAGGGCAGGTCCGCGCCGAGCGCCGAGGTCACGGCGTCGACCGCGTACTTCAGCGGCCAGGGCTCGAGCACCCGGAAGGCGACATCGAGCAGCAGCCCGATCATGCCCACCAGGCACAGCAGCAGGTGGCGCGGCAGATGCGGCCGGATGATGCGCAGGGTGCGGCGCAGTGCCGACGGATCCAGCCGCTCCTTCTTCGGCACTGCCGAGCGGCCCGGCAAGAGGCGCCGACGGGGCTGCGCCGCTCCGTCCTCGCCGGTCCCGCGCCCGGCTCTGCGGGTCCGTCGCCGGCGGAAGATGTTCGCAACCATCAGGCCACCGCCTCGGCCGGGGCGCCGCTGCGCAGGCGCCCCAGCAGCTGCCGGCAGCGGCTGCGCCAGTCGTGCTCGGCCACGGCGCTCTCGCGGGCGCGCACGGCGAGGTGGGCGCGGCGGCCGGGATCGGCGGCCAGCTCGTCGAGGGCGGTCGCGAGGTCCTGCACATCGCCCGGCTCGACCAGCACGCCCAGCGTGCCGTTGCCGAGCAGCGCCGGGATGGTCCCGATCGCGGAGGCGACCGTGGGCAGGCCAGCGGCGAGGTACTCGTAGACCTTCAGCGGGGAGAAGTAGTGCTCCCCCGCCGGGTACGGGGCCACAGCGATGTCGAGGCCGTGGAGGACGCCGGGGACCTGGGCGGGCGCGACGGCGCCGCGGAAGCGGACCCGGTCGGCGATCCCGAGCTCGGCGGCGAGGCGCTCGAGCTCGCTCTGCTGGGGCCCGGTCCCGCAGATGTCCAGGCGCAGGCGCTCCTCGGTGCGGGCGATTGCGCGCAGCAGCAGGTCGGTGCCGTGCCAGGGCTTGAGGGTGCCGACGAAGCCGACGGTCACCGGGGCGTCCGATGCCGGTGCGGCGAGCGGCCGCGGGGCGGGGGTGATGCGCGTGGTGTTGACGCCGTTGGGGGTGAGCACCACCCGTTCCGGAGCGGCGCCCGCCTCACGGGTCCACTGCGCGACGGCCTCACTCACGCAGGAGACGAGGCTCGCGCCGTGCAGCTGGCGGCGGGTGGCCGCGAGCGCACCCTCCTCGTCGGCGAGGCTGCGGTGCTCGCGCTGCTCGGTGATCAGCGGTGCGTTGACCTCGAGGATCGAGGGGATCGCTCGGCTGCCGGGATCTGCCGGGGCGGAGAGGCGGGCGGCGGTGTCGGAGAACAGCGAGTAGCGCTCGTAGACCAGGTCGAAGCCGCCGGCGGCGATCTCCCGGGCGATCTCGGCCGAGGCGGCGGCGACGGCCTGCTCCCGCTCGGCGGGCGTGCCCGCGGCGAGGCGGTGGCGGTGCACCTCGAGGTCGGCGAGATCGGCGGGGACGTCCTGGTCGGTGCGGGTGCAGAACACGGTGACCTGGTGGCCCTCGGCGCGCAGTGCTCGGATCACCTCCTGGACGTGCACGGAGGCCCCCTTGGTGCCGAAGACTCCGATGCCGGGGTCGAGCAGGGCGTAGGCGATCCTCATGACAGGCTCCTTCCGATGGGTGCCGCCGGCTCCGCGAGAGAGGGGGAGACGGCGGGCGACAGCAGCTGCGGGGTGGTGCTCGGGCCCGGTGCCGCCGGGTCGGCGGGCACCGCCTGGAGCGGCTGGGTGAGGATGTTGCGGTGCGCGGAGCGGGCGACCAGCTCGCGCAGCCGACGGGCCTGGGAGCGGGAGTCGTAGTGGGCGAGGACCAGTTCGCGCGCCGCGTCGGTGAGGGCGAGCCGGTCGGTGGCGGGGTCGAGCGCCTCACGGACCGCCTCGACCAGCGCCGGGGTGTCCCCGCTCGGGACCAGCCAGCCGGTGCGGCCGTCCAGGATCACCTCGCCGACGGCGGTGACGGAGGCGGCGACGCAGGGGATGCCGGTGGCCATCGCCTCCAGCAGCACCGTGGGCAGTCCGTCGGTGTTGCCGTCGGCCCCGATCACGAAGGGCGCGACGAACAGGTCGGCCTCCTCCAGGAGGCGGCGCACCTCCTCCTGGGTGCGCGGGCCCAGCAGGTGCACCTGCTGCTCGAGGCCGAGCTCGGTGATGCGGGCGGCGAGGTGCTCGCGCAGCGGGCCGTCGCCGACGATCTCGGCGCGGACCTGCCCGCCCTCCTCGCGCAGGTCGCGGACCACGTCGATCAGCTGGTCGAAGCCCTTCTTCTCGACCAGGCGGCCCACCCCCAGCAGCACCGGCACCGCGGGCAGGGCGCCGCGGCGCCGATAGGGGAAGCGCTCGAGCTCGAGGCCGTTGCGCACCAGCTCCAGGCGGGCGGTGTCGTGGGCGTCGAACCGGGAGCGCAGGTGCTCGCGGTTGTAGTCGCTGATGGTGACGGCGTGGTCGGCGTCGCGCAGCTTGCGGGCGAGATCGGCGGACTGGACGTCGTGGTGGAAGATGTCCTTGGCATGGGCGGTGAAGGAGTACGGCAGGTCGGTGAGCAGGCCTGCGAGCCGGGCGACGGTGGTGGCCAGCGAGGCGAAGTGGGCGTGCAGGTGCGTGACCCCGTGCTCGCGGGCGAGCAGCGCCACGGCGAGCGCCTGCTCGGCGTCATCGACGCCAGCACCGACCAGCTCCTCCAGGTGAGCGGCCATGCCGCGGGCGAGCTCAGGCTCGGCCATCGCCGCACCCCACGTCTCCCACAGGCGACGCGGGCTCGAGGAGCGGCCCACCTGGATCACGGGGGCCTGCACCCGGGCGAGCTCGGGGTGGAAGCGGGCGTCGGCCGGGGGTCGCAGGGAGAAGATCACGATCTCCTCGCCGGCGGCCTCGCGGGCCAGGATCTCCGAGACGATGAACGTCTCCGAGAAGCGGGGATACATCTTCAGCACGTAGGCAAGACGTGGTGGTCGGTCAGCCGACATGGCGGGACACCTCCGGGTGGGCGGGGACGGATGCGGGCAGCAGTTCGGCGGCGAGCCAGGGGACGACGCCCAGGCCGTCGAGATCGATGTGGGAACGGTCGGTGCGGT
>JAKDNE010000031.1 GCA_030451965.1 Brachybacterium sp.
ATGAGGCACCGGAACAATTTCGCGGGCATCTTGACGTGAGGCACCACGGAGGATCCGGGCCGTCAGTCTGTTGCCGCGCCGCCGTCACCGGCCCCCGGACCCGCCGGCACCTCTGCCGCGCCGCCGCTCCGCTCCTGCGTGCCCTCCGCGGCTGCCGAGACCGTGCGGATGAACAGCAGCAGCCAGCCATACACGATCCCCGCGGCACCCATCTCGAAGGCGGTCATGTTCAGATAGCCCACCCCCGCGTACAGCACGATGACGGTCACCAGCAGGGCGAAGGCGGCGGCGGTGACGGCGATCAGCGCGCCGGGCAGTCGCCGCAGCAGCACCGGCACCGCGAGCAGGGTGAGGCCGAAGACGACCACGAGCGACTGGGCGACCACGTCGTGCCAGACGATGCTCACGGAGCGGGAGATCACCGCGACCAGGGCGACCAGCACGCCGACCGTGGTCAGCAGGGAGCGCACAGCGGTGATCCGCCACGCCGGTTCACCGGCGCTGCGCGCCCAGCGGTCCAGCTCGTGGGCGAGGAACTCGGCCACGGTCACCAGCGCCACCCCGGTCAGCAGCAGCGTGAGGTTGAAGGTGACGCTCGCCAGGTTCTCGCCCTCGCCGAGCTCGGAGAAGTACCGCTCCCACCAGTACGGGTCCTCAGCGCTCATGGCGCTCGCGAGCACGCCCACGGTGAGGAACGCGGCGAGCAGGGTGGCCAGGGAGCGGGTGGTCAGCGAATCGGCGGCCGCCGAGGTGACATAGGCGGCGACCCCGCCCGCGACGGCGATCCAGAAGGTACCGGCCAGGCGATCGAGCGCGACTCCCTGGAACGCCTGCTGGAACACGCCGAACAGGGCTCCGGTGAGGAACAGGCCGAGGATCCCGTGGACGAGGGAGAGGCCGATGACGTCGATCGCGCGGCGCCACCAGCGACGTCCCCCGAACCACGGCAGGGTCTGCCGGGTGAGGGTCGTGAGCGTGAGGGCAGAGGTCGTCGCCGCGCAGCCGAACACCGTCAGCGCGGCGACCTGGCCGATCGACCCCGTCCCTGCGAGCGGTGCGGTACCGCGCAGCGCGATCAGCCCGACGAGGAGACCCACCAGGGCACCGGCCAGACCGAGAATGACATGCCGGGACTCCGCCCGGGAGGCGCGGGAGGACCGGCGGCCGCCGGCCCCGGTCGGCACCGGCGTCTCCCGGCCCGTGGCGGCGCGCACGGCTCAGCCGACGGCGGCGATGGGGACGGCCACCGGCGTGCCCGAGCCGTCGCGGCGACCCGTCGGCTCCGGCAGATCGATCGGCTGCCCGGCCTCGGATGAGGCACGGGCCGGATGCGGCACCACCCAGGCCCCGATCAGCGTGTCCTCACCCCGCAGGAAACGATGGCATCGCATCCCGGCCGTGGCCCGACCCTTGGCGGGGAACTCGGTGAGCGCGGAGACCTTCAGCGATCCGGTCTGCAGCAGGGGCAGGGTGCCGGAGGTGCCGGCGACGGTGACCACGTCGGCCGGGACCGTCACGTCGATCACCCCGAAGGACACCACCCGGTCGCCCCCGGCGAGCTTGACCCCCGCCACTCCGCCGGCAGTGCGGCCCTGGGGCCGGATCCCGGAGGCCGGGAAGTGGAGCAGCTGCGCCTCGGCGGTGAGGAACACCAGATCGAGATCCTCGTCCTGCTCGAGATCCACGACCCCGACCACCGCGTCCCCGTCCTTCAGCGAGATGATCTCGAAGCCGTCCGACCGCGGGAAGTCGAGCTGGACGCGCTTGACCACCCCCTGCCGGGTGCCCAGCGCGATCGCCCCTCCCCGCTCGATGTCCGCCTCGGCCACCCGGATGAGACCCAGGGCGCGCTCCTCGCGCTCGAGGTCGATCAGGTCCGAGAGTCGGGTGCCCCCGGCCAGTGACGGCGCACCGGCCGTCGGTGCGAGCGAGGGCAGGTCCACGACCGACAGTCGCAGCACCCGGCCACGATCGGTGACCACGCCGACGGTCGAGCGGGTGGTGGAGAGGGCGCCGGAGACGATCACGTCGTGCGCGCCGCGCGGCCCCTCGCGCAGCAGCGGCTCCTCGCCGGTGATCCGAGCGATCAGCCCGGTGCCGGTCAGCAGCACCCTGCACGGCTCGTCGGCCACCTCGAGGGAGGCGCCCGAGAGCACCGCCGGCTTCTCCGCGGCCTCCAGCAGCACGGTGCGCCGGGAGTCGCCGTGCTCAGCGGCCACCGCGGCGAGCTCCTCGGAGACCAGAGCGCGCAGCACGGCCTCGGAGCCCAGGATCTCCTCGAGCTTCTCGATCTCGCGGCGCAGGTCGTCCCGCTCGGCCTCGAGATCGATCTGCGAGAACTTCGTCAGCCGGCGCAGCCGCAGCTCGAGGATGTACTCGGCCTGCAGATGGGAGAGGTCGAAGACGGTCATGAGCCGCGTGCGCGCCGTCTCTGCGTCGTCGCTCTGCCGCACGATCTGGATGACCTCGTCGATGTCCAGGATCGCCAGCAGCAGCCCCGCGACCAGTGGCAGGGGGGCCTTGCGCTTGCGCAGCCGGGGCTGGGTGCGGCGCCGCACCACTCTCAACCGGTGGTCGACGAACACCTCCAGCATCTGCTTGAGCCCCAGGGTGCGCGGCTGCCCCTCGACCAGGGCCACGTTGTTGATGCCGAAGTTCTCCTCCAGCGGCGTGTACTTGTACAGCTGCTGCAGCACGGCCTCGGGGTCGTAGCCCGACTTCACGGTCATCACCAGTCGCAGGCCGTGGTGGCGGTCGGTGAGGTCCTGGTAGTCGGTGATACCGGTGACCCGTTTGGCCTGCACCGCGTCACGCAGCTTCTCGGCCAGCCGCTCGGGGCCCACCTGGTACGGCAGCTCGGTGACCACGATGCCCTTGCGGCGGGAGGTGACGCTCTCGATCCGGGTGGTGGCTCGCATCTTGAACGAGCCGCGCCCGGTGCGATACGCGTCCCGGATCCCTTCCAGCCCTACGATCCGCCCGCCGGTGGGCAGATCCGGCCCCGGCACGAAGCGCATCAGCTCCTCGAGCTCCGCCTCGGGATGGTCGATCAGATGCCGTGCGGCGGCGATGGTCTCGACCAGGTTATGGGGCGCCATGTTCGTGGCCATGCCGACCGCGATCCCGGAGGCCCCGTTGACCAGCAGGTTCGGGTACTGGGCGGGCAGCACCTCCGGCTGGAGCAATTGATTGTCATAGTTGGGGATCATGTCCGCGACGTCCTCGTCCAGCGAGTCCGTCATCAGCAGTGCGGCCTTCGCCAGCCGGGCCTCGGTGTAGCGCGGCGCGGCGGGGCCGTTGTCCAGCGAGCCGAAGTTGCCGTGACCGTCCACCAGCGGCATGCGCATGTTGAAGCTCTGCGCCATACGCACCAGCGCGTCGTAGATCGCCGTGTCGCCGTGGGGGTGGAGCTTGCCCATCACCTCGCCGACCACGCGCTGGCTCTTCACATGGCCCTTCTCGGGACGCAGCCCCATCTCGGCCATCATAAAGAGGATGCGCCGCTGGACGGGCTTGAGCCCATCGCGGGCGTCCGGGAGCGCCCGGGAGTAGATCACGGAGTACGCGTACTCGAGGAACGAGGTCTCCATCTCACTGGTGACGTCGATGTCGACGATGGTCTCCTCGACGGCCTCTTCTCCGGAGGGCGGGGTGGTGCTGCGTGATCGGGCCATGCACGACATCATGGCGCATGACCGGCCACGATCCCGGGAGCCCGGGGCCGGGGAAGGACGTGAATCCCGTCAACTGCGCGGCCTCGACGTTAGGATCGCACCATGGCGGACAGACGAGAAGGACTGCGCTCCCTGCGCCGTCGCACCCGGGGCGACGAGGAGACCGAGCCCGCCTACCCGGCGCACTGGGAGGCAGACATCGCGCTGCGCGACGGCTCAGCCGCGCATCTGCGTCCGATTCTGCCCACGGACTCCGACGCCCTCCAGGACTTCCACCAGCGACAGTCCGAGCACTCGCGGTACCTGCGTTTCTTCGCCCCGATGCCGAGGCTCTCCCCCCGGGACCTCGCACGCTTCACCCACGTCGACCACGTGGATCGGGTCGCCTTCATCGTGCTGGTCGGGCAGGACATCATCGCCGTGGGTCGCTATGACCGGGTCTCCCCGCACTCCGCCGAGGTGGCGTTCAACGTCTCCGATTCCCGCCAGGGCACGGGCCTGGCCTCCGTGCTCCTGGAGCACCTCGTGGCCGCCGCCCGGGAGCGTGACATCAACGAATTCACCGCCGAGGTGCTCCCCCAGAACGCGAAGATGATCAAGGTCTTCACCGAGACCGGCTTCGACGTGGACCGCACCCTGGACGACGGCGTCGTGATGGTCTCCTTCCGCATCGACCCCACGGCACGCTCGCTCGCGGTGATGGCCGAGCGTGAGCACCGCGCGGAGTCCCGGGCGATGGAGAGGCTCCTGGACCCCCGCTCCGTGCTGCTGATCGGGGTCTCCTCCCGCACGGACTCCACCGGGGGCCGCTTCCTCACCGCCCTCGAGGACTCCGGATACAGCGGGACCGTGCACCTCGTGGCCCGCGACGCCCTCGAGCTGCGCGGACACCGCACCTGGGCACGGGTGGCGGAGGTCCCCGGCACGGTCGACCTCGCCGTCATCGCACTGCGCCCCGAAGCTTGTCTGGATGCCATCGAGGAATGCGCCGCCATCGGGGTGCGCAGCGTGGTGATCCCCACCGAGGGGTTCTCGGACAGCGACGAGGGCCGCCGCCTGCAGCGCGAACTGGTGGCCCGGGCCCGCCGGCACGGCATGCGTCTGCTGGGACCCGGCTCCCTCGGCTTCCTGCGCACCGGCGAGGACCCGATCAGCCTCTCCCTCGCCCCGCGGATGCCGCGTCCCGGCCCGGCCGCGCTCGCCGGGCAGTCCAGCGCGCTCTCGGCGATGCTGCTGGCGGGCACCGACGCCCGCGGCATCGGCCTGCACGAGTTCGTGGGGGTCGGCAACCGGGCTGATGTCTCCCTCAACGACACCCTCCAGCACTGGGAGGACGACGCCCAGGTCGGCGTCATCGGACTCGCCCTGGAATCCATGGGCAACCCGCGCAAGTTCACGCGGATCGCCCGACGGCTCACCCGCACCACGCCGCTGATCGTGCTGCGCCCCCCGGGCAGCGAGTCCCATCTGCCGCCCGGGCACGATGTGCGTGCCTCGACCCTGCCGCGTCGCGCCCTGGACCAGGTGCTCGACTCCGCCGGCGTGGTGCAGACCAGGGGAGTGGACCATCTCCTGGACGTGGTCGACGCCCTCGCGCGGCAGGGTGCGCCGCTCGGCCGCCGAGTGGGCCTGCTCTCGAACACCGCGGCGCTCGGCGCGTCGATGCGCGGCGCGGCCCACCAGGCCGGGCTGGAGGTGGTCGCGGACAACCACAGCGTCCCGCTGTCACCCGATGTGCGTCTGATCCAGCGCGCCTTCACCTCGATGGCCGCTCCCGGCCACGTCGACCTGGTGATCGCCGGGATCCTGGACCCGCTGACCGGGGACGCCGCCGAGGTGCTGCGACAGATGGCGATCGTGGCCCGGCATTCCGAGGTGGTGCTGCTGGTGTGTCTGGTCTCCTCGACGGAGCGCTTCGGCGCCGTGCAGGCGGCGGTGCGCGAGGACGGCTCGCTGCCGCCGGTGCACGCGACCCCGTACGCCGTGGCACGGGCGGCGGCCGGCATGCTGGCGGCCACCCTGCGCCCGCAGGCCGACGACGACGCCCCGGCACAGCGCGAGGACGTCGACCGCGACTCGGCCCGGGAACTGGTGGAGCGCTGGCGGGCCGGAGTGGGGACCGTGGACGGGAATCTGAGCACCGAGGACACCCGTGAGCTGCTCGCCGCCTACGGGATCGGCCTGCTCGCCACACGCCCGGTCACCGACATCGAGGACACCCTGACCCAGGCCGCCGAGATCGGATACCCGGTCGCACTCAAGAGCACGGACCCCGTGCTGCGCCACCGCACGGATCTCGGAGGCGTGCGCCTGGGGATCCCCGATGCGGTCCAGCTGCGCCACGCCGTGGAGGGCATGCGACGGGACCTGTCCTACTCCAGCGCCCCGCTGGAGGTGCAGGCCATGGCCCCGGCCGGGGTGCCGATGGTGGTGCGCAGCGTCGAGGACCCCTCACTCGGGCCGGTGGTCTCCCTGTCGGTCGCCGGTGACGCGACCGACCTGCTCGACGACATCGCCTATGCGATCCCGCCGTTCAGCGAGAGCGGGGCGGCACGTCTGGTGGACACCCCGGCCTCGGCGATCAAGCTGCGGGGCACCCGCGGTCTGCCGCCCGCCGACCGGGAGGCGCTCGCCGACCTGGTGGTCCGCATCGGCCTGCTCGCGGAGGACCTCCCCGAGCTCGCCTCCCTCGAGCTGTACCCGGTGCTGGTCGCACAGCACGGGCTCACGGTGGTCGGAGCACGGGCACGGCTGGCCCCCGCACCCAACCGCACCGACAGTGCGCGACGCACCCTGTCCGGCCCGCCCGCGGCCTGAGAGACGCCACCGAGCGGCGCAGGGACCTCCCGGCAGTGCCCGTCATGGGACAATGCCGGGATGACCACAGCTCTTCCCGCTGACCTCCTGACGGATCTCGAGACCGCCGGCTACTTCCCGCAGACAGCGGCCGAGAGCCTGGCGCGCCTGCTGCGCAGCGCACGTCCGGTCGCTCATCTGGTGCGGCCCGAGACCACCTTCGACGGTCCCGAGGTGCGTCGCCATCTCACGGTCGTGGTCCTCACCGCCACCCACCTGCTGGTCACCCACCTCGATGATGACCCGGCCGATGCGCTCAACCCCAGCCAGGTGGTCTCCACCACCGAGCGGATCCGGCTGCGGAGCATCACGTCCACCGGGCTCTCGCAGGTCTTCGACACCGACGGCAAGGGGAGCCCCGGTACGGAGGCGGAGATCACGCTCGGGGTCAGCTGGGACGGGAGCCGACGGGTGGATCTCGAGCGCGCGGTCTGCGAGGACCCGAACTGCCAGATCGACCACGGGTTCACCGGGACCATCGCTCCCTCCGACCTCGCGCTGCGGGTCTCGGCCCTGGCCGACGGGGCCGGTGCGGTGGATGCGGCGCTGGATTTCCACGACCACCTGGTCGACGCGATCGACGCGGCAGGCGCCTGACCGGTGCGCACCCGCCGCCCGACCCGGCACTGCCGATGACCCCGCCCGATCTCCCCGCCGGCTGGCCCACGGACCTGCTGCCCCCGCCGTTCGCCCGAGGGGACCATCCGGCGCTGCTGGACGTGATCCCGTCGCTGCTCGATCACCCCGCGCCCGGACGTGACCTCGTGGTGCTGCTGGACGGGGTGGGCGCGGACCTCCTCGCCGAGCACCGCTCGCTGACTCCCACGCTGCGGCGGGCGGAGTCGCGGATCACGCGGGTGCGCACGGTCACTCCGGCGACGACCTCGAGCGCGATGGTCTCCCTGCACACCGGGCAGCCGCCGCTGGTGCACGGCGTGCTGGGCTACCTCACCCGTGACCCCCGCACCGGGCGCAGCCTCAACCAGCTCACCGGCGCCCCGGGCCTCGATCCCCGGCAGTGGATGCCGCTGTCCACCCCGGTCGAGACCGGCAGCCGACGGGCCGTGCAGGTCGCGCCCGCCAAGCATGCCCGTTCCCACCTCAGCGGGGTCGCGTTCCGAGGATGGGAGTTCCTCGGCCACGGCCGCGGCGACCGGGTCGAGGCGGTGCGCACCGCGCTCCACCGGGCGGGACCGGACGGGCTGGTGCATCTCCACGTGGACGACGTCGACCATGCCGGGCACCGTCACGGGGTCGACTCCGAGCAGTGGAGAACGGCGCTGGCCGAGGTCGACTCGCTGGTGGGCACCCTGCTGCGCCGGCTGCCGCGAGGCACCCGGATCCATCTGACGGCCGATCACGGGATGGTCGACACCTCCCCGGAGCACACCATCGACCTCGCCGCTCACCCACGGCTGCTGCGCCTGGTCGACGAGGTCGCAGGAGAGGCGCGGGCGCTCGCCCTGCACACCGTGCCGGGCGAGGGTGTCGACGAGGAGCTCGCCGAGGGACTCACCGCGCTGCTCGGTGAGCGGGCGCTGGTGCTGCGCCGCGCGGAGGTCCTCGCTGCGGGCCTGCTGGGACCGGCCGGAACCGCGGTCCCCGAGCGGGTCGCTCCGCGGATCCCGGACGTGCTGGTGCTCGCACGGGGACGCTGGAGCGTCGACGACTTCTCCCGCCGGCCCGACACCGCGCGGCAGATGATCGGGGTCCACGGATCTCTGACCTCGGCCGAGGCCTGGGTGCCGCTGCTGCACACCGAGAGCTGAACCGGAGCGAATCCGCTATGCGGTGCAGTCCCGTCCGGTGACTCAGCCCTCCGGCGGAGAGCGGCACTGCGGTTCGGCTCAGTCGTGCTTCGAGCCGAAGACGATCTCGTCCCAGCTGGGCATCGAGGCCCGCTTGCTGCGGGGCCGGGACTTCTTCGCCGGCTTCTGCTCCTCGGGCTCGTCCGTCTCCGTCGGGGCGTCCGGGGCGGAGGGGTCATCGAAGCCCGGCAGCGGAGTGAGGTCCACGGTGTCCTGATAGCTGGTCTCTGCGGCAGAGCCGGAGGCGGTGTCCTCCTCGCCGGCTTCGCCCGTCGCGGACCCGGACCCCTCGGACGGGTCGGTCACCGCGGTCCCGGAGTCCGCATCCTCGGAGCCGAGCGCAGCCGAATCGAGGTCCTCGAACACCCCGTCCTCGCCCTCGCCGTCGCCGACCGAGTGCTCGAGAGCGGCCTCGTGGTCCGGATCGGGCATCTCCTGACCCTCGGCGATATCGGGGCGGGTGGAGACGTCCTCGAGCTGTCCCCGGCCGTCGTCCGAGTCGGCCGAGGACGATCCCGCAGTGTCCGCAGTGTCCGCAGTGTCCGCAGTGTCCGCTGCGGACCGCTCGGCCCCGGTGGTGGGCTCCGCGTCCTCGAGACCGGACCATACGGTGGCGGAGTCCTCGGGTCGCGGCACCGAGCGCAGGCCCCGACGGGCGTTGAGCGCATCGAGGTCGTCGTCGTCGATCACCGAGGGGTGCTCCTCGGCCACCGGACGCCGCGGCGGCCAGGTGCGGGCGCGCGGACCCGACGCGGGCGATCCCTCCAGCGAGCCATCGGCTTCGAGGTCGTAGACGGAGCTCTTGACAGCCTGGAGGCGGCCCCGGCCGCGGGTGGGCTCCGGCGGGGCGTCCTCGTCGCTGATCCACCGGGCCTCGTCGTCGACCGGAGTGACCGAGCGGTTGTCGAGGTCGGCGACCCAGTGCGCCTGACGGGTGCGACCGCCGGCGGAGAAGGTCAGCTCGAGGGTCCAGGTGCCGTCCTGTCGACGCCAGGCGTCCCAGGCGGTCTCGCCGGTCGCCTCCCGCGCGG
The DNA here is from genome assembly GCA_030451965.1 of Brachybacterium sp. GTDB lineage: Bacteria > Actinomycetota > Actinomycetes > Actinomycetales > Dermabacteraceae > Brachybacterium. Next base: position 9,370 of record JAKDNE010000031.1, read on the forward strand.
CGAGCCGCTCGGAGACGACGTCGAGCAGGCCGGGGCCGCCACGGCCGACGGGGAAGACGCGGGCCCGCTGCGCGGTCCACTCGCGCTCGGCCAGGACCGGGCCCTCGTAGCGGCGCACATGCTCCAGCGGGATCTCGGAGGCCTCCGCGATGTCCTCCGCGCTGCGGCCGGAGCGGAGCATCGCCTGGATCTCCCGGGGACGCACGGGAGCGGCGTCGGCGGCCTGGATCATGTTCAGTGCCGGGCGGTCCGAGCGCACCGCAGCGCGCAGGGCCTTGTCGATGCGCAACGTGTACCGTTCGCCGTCGGAGTCGACCAGGAGCACATGTTCCCCGTCGTCATGGATCCCGTCGAGTTCGAGCTCGCGCATCGTCGTCCTCTCCGTCGGAGCCTGGTCGCTGGCGTGCAGACGTGTTGCTTGCGTGCAGAAGTCTAGGCCGCGACCATATCGTGCGGGGCGCCGCTTCGTCCGATCCTGGGGCCCGCGTCGGGCGCGTGTTGCCACCCCTTGTGGACCCGGTGTTGTAGGTCGCAGTCCACTCTGCAATAATGCCGCCGCATTCAGCGTTGACAGTCGGGCCGCCGCGATGCGGCCCGCGAGGACACCCCCGGCGCGGATTTGCCCCAGGACCCCCGGTCGGATCTTCCGACGACTACCAGGAACGGACCGTAGATGGCCACTGATTACGACGCCCCGCGCAAGAACGAAGACGACTCGAGCGACGACTCCATCGAGGAGCTGAAGGGTCGGCGGAACGAGGCCGCCACCCCCACTGTCGACGAGGACGAGGCCGAGGCCGCGGACTCCTACGAGCTCCCGGGAGCCGACCTCTCCGGTGAGGAGCTGTCGGTGCGGGTGCTGCCTCGCCAGGCGGACGAGTTCACCTGCGCCAGCTGCTTCCTCGTCAAGCACCGCAGCCAGATCGACCACGTCGAGGGCACCCTCATCATCTGCAAGGAGTGCGCGGCGGCCTGAGGCCAGGCTCTTCTCGCAGCTTTTCGCAGCACAGCGGCACCGCACCCGGTGGGGGTGCGGTGCCGCTGTGCATGCTCCTGGGGCGGTGCGCCGTGGCCTCAGCCGCGGCCCTGCTCGTGCAGCGTCTGCGCCGTGCGCAGGGCCAGGGCGAGATCGTCCGGGCGGCGGGTCGAGGCGACCCATGCCGTGGTGGGGTCCTCGGGATCGCGCACCTCGATCCGCAGGCCGGTGCGCGTCCAGCCGCGCACGCAGTGGTGCGCCAACGGCTCGAAGTCCTGCCCGATGGTCCGCGCCCACTCCTCGCCGCCCAGCACCTCCGGGACGCCGAGCAGCTCCACCTCGATCTGCGCGCGGCCCAGGTGGAACCGGCCGTCGGCGACCTCGAGCACAGGGGAGTACTGCACGACCAGGAGCAGCAGCGCCGAGATCGCGACCGCTGCGACCACGATCGCGACCGTGAGGCTCAGCGGCACCAGGATCAGTCCCAGCGCCGCGCCCACCGTCACGGCGACGATCCACATCCCCGCTCCGGGGAGCACCCGCTCACGGAACAGGGAGGAGACCTCAGCGGCGGCGCCCGAAGGGCTCGGGGGCGTGGGGTCTGCGGTGTGATCTGCTGCTGCGGGCATGCCTCCATGCTCTCACGCACTGCGTGGGCATCCGCTCGACGATCCCGGTGCCCGGAAAGCTCCGAGGGGCCTGGATGCCACCTTGCGGGGACGACATAGTCTGGGGCCATGCCTGTCGATCACGTCGAGACCCTGTCCGGGGGTGCGGACCCCGGGTCCGCCCCCGACGCACCTGCTCTGCGGATCCGCCGCAGCGAGGCAGTGCCCATGCCCCAGCGCGCACACCCCGAGGACGCCGGCCTGGATCTGGCCAGCGCCGAGGAGATCGTGATCCCCGCCGGTGGCCGAGCGCTGGTGGACACGGGCCTCGCCCTCGCGCTGCCGGCCGGGACCGTGGGAATGGTGTGTCCCCGCTCGGGCCTGGCCGCCCGTCACGGCATCACCGTGCTCAACGGCCCCGGTATCGTGGACGCGGGCTACCGGGGACCGATCAAGGTCGCCCTGCACAACACTGATCTGTCGGAGCCGTTCGCCCTGCACGTCGGGGATCGCATCGCCCAGCTGGTGGTGGTGCCGTTCCTCGCCCCGCGCCTGGACGAGGTCGAGGACCTGGACGAGACCGCCCGGGCCGGTGCCGGCTTCGGCTCCAGCGGCGGGTTCGGTGGGGGCAGTGCCCCGGCCGGAGCCCACGAGACCACGGAGGGATGACCATGGGACTGTTCTCCCGCAAGAAGCGGAGCCAGGTGGAGGAGGTCGACGAGCGCGACCTCCGCGACGAGCGCGAGTCCGAGGAGAGTGACGCGGAGCTCTCGGAACAGGACGACGACGCCGCGCCGCAGGCGACCGACGAGGACGAGGACCAGCGGGAGACCGAGGACGAGGAGATCCCTCGCGGCGAGCATCTCGAGGACGGCCCCTTCGACGAGGCCGAGGCCCCGGACGAGGACCGTATCGACCTCGGCGGGCTGCAGGTCCCCACCGTCGACGGCATGGAGCTGCGGATGGAGGTGGACCAGCGCAGCAGCGCGGTCACCGGCGCGAACCTCGTCCTCGGAGGATCCTCGTTGCAGGTCCAGGCGTTCGCGGCGCCGAAGTCACGGGGGTTGTGGGAGGACGTGCGCCGTTCGCTGCGGGACTCCGTCGTCACGCAGGGCGGCACCGCCGAGACGCGCTCCGGGGCCTTCGGCACCGAGCTGATCACCCGGTTGCCGGTCAAGCGGGCCGACGGACGCACCGGCTACCGCCCGGCGCGGTTCATCGGCATCGACGGCAGGCGCTGGTTCCTGCGGGCGATCCTCACCGGCAAGGCGCTCGGCGACTCCGAGCAGTCCCGTCGATTCGAGACCCTCGTCTCCCGGCTGGTCGTCGTGCGCGGCACCGGCGCGATGGCGCCGCAGGAGCTGATTCCGCTGCACCTGCCCGGGGAGCGGGCCGGACTGGATCAGATCCGCTCCGGACCGCTGGATCCGCTGGCCCGCGGCCCTGAGATCACCGAGGTCGGATGAGCCCCGCCGCGCAGGATCCGGTCCGCCCGCAGCGGGCGCCGTCGGAGGACGGGCCGCACTCGTCGCCGGACCCGTCGTCGTCGAAGGAACCGCACTCGTCGCCGGATGCCGCCCCGAGCGGTGACGGGGACCGGCGCAGCGGGTTGGGCGCCGTCCTCCAGGAGGAGGAGTTCTCGGTCGCCGACGCCGTCGGCGGACCGCGCGGCATCATCGAATCGGTGCTGCCCACACTGCTGTTCGTCGTGCTCTTCGTGGCCACCCGCTCGGTGATGGTCGCCGCCGTCGCCGCGACCGCAGTGGTGGTACTGCTGCTGATCGCTCGCATCGTGCAGCGTCAGAGCCTCAGCACGGTCCTCGGCGGCCTGCTCGGCGCCGCCCTCGGAGCTGTGCTCGCGATCCGCTCGGGCGAGGGCTCGGACTTCTACTGGCCCGGGATCGTCACCAACGCCGTCGCGCTGCTCGTGCTCCTGGTCACGATGGCCCTTCGCCGCCCCCTGGTGGGGCTGCTGGTGGGGCTGCTGGATCCGCGGGTGAAGGACTGGGCGCAGGACCCCGATGCCCGACGCGTCTACACCCGCGCGACGCTCCTGTTCGTCCTGCTCTACACCGCGAAGCTCGCGGTCCAGCTGCCTCTGCTGCTGACCGGCCAGGTGGCCGCACTCGGTGCGGCGAAGATCGCGATGGGACTGCCGGCCTTCGCCGTCATCGCCTATCTGGTCTGGCTCATGCACCGGGGCCTCCTGGCGCGCCGAGAGCGCGACTGATCGGGCGGGCGTCGCGGCACGGCCCGGAGCGCTGCGTGCTCGCGGTCGGTCCACGGAATGAGACAATAGGGACGACGGTTCCCGTGAGCATCCCCCTGCCGCCGGGTCCCACCATCTGTACGAGCAGCCACGGTCCGCGTCCTCCCCGACCCGGACGGGAAGAGAGTGTCCGATGAGCCCGGATGCCGAACGGAACTCGAGCGACCTCGCCCTCGGTGATCGCCTCCTCACCCTGACCGTCGGACCTCCGGCTGCCGGTGGCACCTTCGTGGCCCGCCATGAGGGCCGGGTCGTGTTCGTGCGCGGCACCACGCCGGGGGAGACCGTCACCGCGCGACTGCTCGAGGATCCGCGGGACAAGCCCGATGCCCGCTTCTGGCGAGCCGAGGCGCTGGATGTGCTCGAGGCCGGGGTGGACCGGGTCCCCTCCGTCTGGGAGCACGCCGGGGTCGACGGCGTCGGCGGTGCGGAATGGGCCCACATCGCGCTGCCGGCACAGCGCCGGATCGCCAGCGAGGTGATGCAGGAGCTGCTGCGTCGCGCCGGGGTGAGCACCTACTCGATCGAGCAGGCACAGGTCGAGCCCGCGCCGCACGATGCCGATGGTCTGGCCTGGCGCACCCGCGTCCGCTACGCCGTGGATGCCGAGGGGCGGGTCGGCATGCGCGGCTGGCGCTCCCACGCCGTGCGCCCGGTGGGAGAGGATCCGCTGTCCGCCCAGAGCATCCGCGACCTGCGCCTGGGGGAGTGGACGGCGCCCGCGGGCACCGAGGCGGTCGATGCCGTGGCACCGTCGGCCGGACCCGCCTCGGTGGTCCTGATCGGGCGTGAGCTGGACCCCGCCGCCGTGCAGATCCCGGAGTCCTGGGGCGACGCGGACGTCGCGGTGCGCACCGCGCACGAGATGGTTCTGCTGCGCGGGGACGGCACTGTCCACGAACGGGTCGGAGAGCGGATGTTCACCGTCGGCGCGACCGGCTTCTGGCAGTCGCACCGGCGTGCCGCCGAGCTGCTCAGCGATGTGGTCGAGACGTCGCTGCGTGCCCCCCACGGAGGGAGCGCCTGGGACCTCTACGGCGGGGTCGGCCTCTTCGCCGCGGTCGCCGCGGACCAGGTGGGCCCGGACGGCACGGTGGTCTCGGTCGAGGGGAACCGCCGCGCCTCCCAGCTCGCGGCCGAGAACCTCGAAGATCTGCCGCAGGTCGCCACGGCCACCGCCGACGTCACCGACTGGGTCCGCGCCCGGCGCGGAGGCGTCGACACGGTCGTGCTGGACCCGCCCCGCAACGGCGCCGGGACCGAGCTGATGGGCCTGCTCGCCCGCGCGGTGCGGCAGCGGATCGTGTACGTCTCCTGCGAGCCCTCGACCCTCGCCCGCGATCTGGCCGCGATCGAGAAGCAGGGATGGCGGATCGCAGACCTGCGCGCCTTCGACCTCTTCCCCCACACCCATCACATCGAATCGGTCGCGGTCCTCGAGCGCGCGAACGGCTGACCCGCTCGGGTCCCCGGCCGCGGGCTGCGGCCGGGGCGGCTCGGCGGCGTCGCCGGCTCCCGATGACGCGCACGCCACACCTGCGACAGCTGACGACCTGTCAGGACACCGGGGCGCACCATGGTATTATTTATCTTGACTTCAAGATAACTGTCGGGTCCGCCCGATCAACCCTCCGATGACCTGCGCGGGCATCCGTCCGCAGCGGGGCGAGCGTTCGCCTGCTTCCCGCGGCCGACGCGCCTAGGATGGAGGGGTCACCTCAACACCAAAGGAGTTCGCCTGATGAGCACTGTCGACTCATTCGCCGCGAAACAGGATCTCACCGTCGGCGGGACCGACTACGAGATCTACGCGCTCGACGCCGTGGAGGGCGCCGACAAGCTTCCCTACAGCCTCAAGATCCTGCTCGAGAACCTGCTGCGCACCGAGGACGGTGCGAACATCACCGCCGATCACGTGCGCGCCCTGGCGGACTGGGACCCCGAGGCCGATCCGTCGGTCGAGATCCAGTTCACCCCCGGCCGCGTGATCATGCAGGACTTCACCGGCGTGCCCTGCGTCGTCGACCTGGCGACCATGCGCGAGGCCATGCAGGACCTCGGCGGCGATCCGGAGAAGATCAACCCGCTCGCCCCCGCCGAGATGGTCATCGACCACTCCGTGATGATCGACGTGGCCGGCCGGCTGGACGCGCTCGAGAAGAACATGGAGCTCGAGTACGAGCGCAACCGTGAGCGCTACCAGTTCCTGCGCTGGGGCCAGACCGCCTTCGACGACTTCAAGGTGGTCCCCCCGGGCACCGGCATCGTCCACCAGGTCAACATCGAGTACCTGGCCCGCACGGTCATGACCCGCGAGGTGTCCGTCAACGGTGAGGCGCCGGTGCTGCGTGCATACCCGGACTCCTGCGTCGGCACCGACTCCCACACCACCATGGTCAACGGCCTGGGCGTGCTGGGCTGGGGGGTCGGCGGCATCGAGGCCGAGGCCGCGATGCTCGGCCAGCCCGTCTCCATGCTGATCCCGCGCGTGGTCGGCTTCAAGC
>JAKDNE010000344.1 GCA_030451965.1 Brachybacterium sp.
GGCTCCGTGGGCGCCTCGCCGCGCCGACCGCCGAGGCCCTGTCCGGCGCTGCGGCGGACCACGATGGTGCCGCCGAGGACGATGCCGACGCGGGGCTGGTCGGATGCGGGCCCTGGGCCGTGGCCGCGGTCCCCCACGATGCGGCGGCCCGGGCAGTGGCGGAGCCTTCGTCTCCCGGAGCCGCCGGTGCGGCATCCTCCGGCGGTGCTCCGTCGGCGGAGCTCGGCGACATGGGCGGCACGGCCTGCAGCGCCGAGCCTCCGGGCCCGGTTCCCTGCCCGCCCAGGTGTCACCGGCGCCGGATGAGGCAGCGCCCGCGCCGGGATGCTGCGCGGGGCGGGAGTGGACGACGCGGCCTTCGGCGATGGCGCGGCGCAGGGCGCTCTGTCCGTAGGTGCGGGACTCCTCGGACGGGAGGCTGTCTCGGCCCTCGTCCTCCACCTCGAGGATCTCACCGCTCGGAGCCGTGCCGGATGCGGCTGCCGCAGGCGCCGCCGGGCCGCCGGAGCGCTCGTCGGCCCCGGACAGGGCGTCCGACCAGGGCGCAGCGCTCGACGGCACGGCCGCTGCGCCACCTGCAGCACCGGTCGGCTGCGGGTCCCCGGGCTGGTAGTCGTCCTGGGGGTCCGGTGGGAAGGGGTCGTCGGGCTCCGGCGGGAAGTCCTCGCTCCGTGCGGCCGAGGGGTCGGGACGGCTGGTCTGCGCGGCACGCGCCGCAGCCCGCATCGCACGCTCGGAGGCACGCTGACCCGCGGAAGCTGTCGGAGGCTCCTCAGCGCTGGGGGCGGGTGCGGCCTCGCGCGGGGTCATCGCGGAGACGGCATCCCCCCAGCGGGCGGGTGCCGTCTGCCCGGGCTGGTCGGCGGGTCCAGCAGCCTGTGGTGCCGCCGCACGGGCCGGGGCGCCCTGTCCGCCCTGCGCCTGGCCGGGGGCGGAACCGTCGGACGTATTGCTCTGGGCGGGCTGACCGGCTCCGCCCGCGGTGCCGGACGGCGCCGATCCACCGGCCGGTGGTGGACCACCGCTCGCAGGCCCGCCACCACCCGCGGTATTGCCGGCTCTGGGCGCTCCGGGCCCCGCGGTACCGGGCCCCGCAGCACCGGGTCCTGCAGCACCTCCGCCGCTGCCACCGGCGCCCGGACCGGGACCAGGGGCGCTGCCGGGACCGGGACCGGGGTCCTCCCCGACCACGGCCTCGATGGCGACCTCGACGTGCATGATGCGGCGCACGGCGTCGGCCAGGTTCTGCGCGGCGGTGCCGCGATGGAAGGCATTGACCAGGCCGTCGGTGCGGAAGCCGATCACCAGCGTGCTGCCGTGCGCGCCGTTGACGTGGCCGTTCTGGGAGATCAGCGCCCAGCTGGGCCGGCGGATCTGCTGCAGCTCATCGAGGATCGCGGACCAGTGGCCCCGCACCTGATCCGCATCGACCCCGCCGCTCGTCGCGGGCTGCGCCGAGGCTGGGGGATGCGACGTCACGCCGCCCTGCGGCGAAGCCGGCTGTGCTCCAGCATCGTGCGGCGCGGCCTGCTGCGCTGCGACATCCTGCTGCGGGGCCGGTGCGGCCGAGCCCTGGGCTGCCGGCGCCGCCGGTCGCTGCGGAGCACCCTGCGGCGCCGCGCCCCCCCACGGTGCCTGCTGCGGCGGTGCGGCGGCGGGCTCCGCTGAGGCCGCCGGGGCGTTCGACGCCGGCGCGGTTCCCTGCGGGGCAGGCGCTGCTCTCTGCTGTTCGGGGGCGGGAGGCTGCGCGGAGGCGGGTGCGCCCGCGGCCCCCGCTGCCGCGCCACCGCGTTCCCCGCGGGCCTGCCGCGCAGCCTCGACCTTCTCCTGCGCGATGCGTCGCGCCTGGTCACGGGCCCCGGACGCACCGGACGGCGCACCCTGAGGCGGCGCGGCACCGGGCTGCCCTCCGCCGGTCGGCGCACCGCCGCGGTGATCGGCGGCCGGGGCGGGGGCACCGGCCGCGGCCAGCGCGGCCCGCTCGTCTCGCAGCACCAGGCGCGCCGCGAGCAGCTCGAGATGCAGCCGCGGCGAGGTCGCGCCGCTCATCGTCGACAGGGTCTCGTGGACCAGGTCACCGCACTGCGACAGGTCCGCGGGGGCGAACAGCGCCGCCTGACCGCGCATGCTCTCGAGCTCGTCGGCCGGGACCTGCGGGAGCAGATCGGCGCCGCGATCCGGGACCGCGGCGAGCACGATGAGGTCGCGCATCCGCTCCAGCAGGTCCTCGACGAAGCGGCGCGGTTCGTGGCCGGTGGCCAGCACGTGCTCGACCGCCGAGTACAGCGCGGCCGCATCCCGCTCGGCGACGGCGGTGATCGCGCTGTCCAGCAGTGCGGTGTCGGTGAAGCCCAGCAGCGCGATCGCGGTCGGGAAATCCAGACCGTCGTCCCCGGCGCCGGCCATCAGCTGGTCCAGCACCGACATCGAGTCACGGGCGGAGCCACCGCCGGCGCGCACCACCAGCTGCATCACGCCCGCGCCGACCTGGACCCCCTCGGCCACGCAGACCTCCTCGAGGTACGGGCCCAGCACCTGCGGCGGGATCAGCCGGAAGGGGTAGTGATGGGTGCGCGAGCGGATGGTGCCGATGACCTTGTCCGGCTCGGTGGTCGCGAAGACGAACTTCACGTGCTCGGGCGGCTCCTCGACCAGCTTCAGCAGGGCGTTGAACCCGGCGGAGGTGACCATATGGGCCTCGTCGATGATGAACACCTTGTAGCGGTCGCGCACGGGCGCGAAGGACGCCCGTTCACGCAGCTCCCGGGCATCGTCCACACCGCCGTGGCTGGCGGCATCGATCTCCACCACGTCGAGGCTGCCGGAGCCACCGGTGGCCAGGTCACGGCAGGAATCGCACTGGCCGCATGGCTCGTCCGTCGGCCCCTGGGCGCAGTTCAGACAGCGAGCGAGGATGCGCGCCGAGGTGGTCTTGCCACAGCCGCGCGGACCCGAGAACAGGTAGGCATGACCGATCCGTCCAGCGCGCAGCGCACGCCGCAGGGGCGTGGTGACGTGGTCCTGGCCGATCACTTCGGCGAAGGACTCCGGGCGATAACGACGGTACAGAGCGGTGGCCACCCCGACAGGCTAGTCGAGGGTGCCCACGTTCCCCGCCGCTGGGGAGAAGTCCCGCTGTGGAGGAACGGTGCGAGATCCCCGGGG
>JAKDNE010000345.1 GCA_030451965.1 Brachybacterium sp.
GGCGCCGTCGTCGCTGCCACCCCGGCCCCGCCCGGCCGACCTCAGGCCCTCGTGCGCGCGTCCTCCAGTGCCACGGCCTCGGGTCGGGCCACGTGGCTCGCGATCTCGATCCGGGCACCGCTGTGCGCGGACTCGAGCACCGCGTTCATCACCTCGAGCGCGTGCTGGCCCAGCTCACCGCTGGCCCGCAGCTCCGGGCCGCGCACCGCCATGTCGTGCAGGCCGATGCCGCGCCCGGCCTCCTGGTAGCCACCGGCGGTCGGCACCGGCTCCCACCCCTCGCCGCCCAGACGGTGCGCCGTCACGTCGCCGGAGAAGTGGTTCGGATCGGGGACCGCGAGGGTGCCCTCGGTGCCGTGGATCTCGATCGGATGCGCCGAGGTGGCGACCGCGTCGAAGCTCATCACCAGGGTGGACAGCACCCCGCCCTCGTGCACCAGCACCCCGGTGACGTGGGTGTCGGTGCTGACCGGGATCACCTCCCCGGCCCGGGGACCGGAGCCGATGGTGCGCTCATCCCGGGTGCGGCTGGCCGCACCGATCACCGAGGTGACCGGGCCCAGCAAGGTGACCAGGGCATGGAGGTAGTACGGGCCCATGTCCAGCAGCGGGCCGCCGCCGGGCAGGTAGTAGAAGTCCGGCTGCGGATGCCAGCGTTCATGGCCGGGCGTGACCATGGTGGCGGTCGCCGCGATCGGGGCGCCGATCAGACCCTCGTCGATCGCAGCGCGCGCGGTCTGGGTGCCTGTGCCGAGCACGGTGTCCGGTGCGGAGCCGACGAGCACTCCTGCGGCTTGGGCCGCGACCAGCACCTCGGCGCCCTCCTGCGTGGTCACCGCGAACGGCTTCTCCGAGTACACGTTCTTGCCCGCCGCGATCGCCTGCAGATCCACGTCGGCATGCGCCGCGGGGATGGTGAGGTTCAGGACGGTGTCCACCTCGGGGTCGGTGATGAGCTCATCGACGCTCAGCGCACGCACCCCCTCACGGCCCTCGGCGGCGGCCGCGGCGCGGGCGGGGTCCAGGTCCGCGACGGCCACCAGCTGCACGCCCGGCAGCTCGTCGAAGCTTGCCAGGTACTGCTGCGAGATGACTCCGCAGCCGATCATGCCGATCCTCATCGGGTCGCCTCCTGTGCGGTGCTGGAAGTGGCGGTGGCGGCGGAGTCGGCGTGTCGGGTGCCGTGCTCGCCGTAGGGCTGGCCGGAGCCGCGGGCGGCCCAGAGCAGGCCGCGCTCGATCACCGTGCGCACGTTCGGATCCTCGAGCACCTCGACCCGGTGGCCGGGAGTGGAGACGAAGATGCGCCCCTCGCCCCACTGGCGGGTCCACAGCGCCGGCGAGGTCACCTCGCGATGCCACGGATCCCAGTCCCGCACCTTCTGGGTGGTGGTGGCCAGCACGTCGATGTAGTCGTCGGACAGCACCCAGTACTGCTCGGTGACCAGGTTGAAGTCGCCGATCCCCGCGGTGATGGGGTGCTCCGCGGCGGCGGGCAGCATGTTCACCGTGTAGGGCACGTAGTTGTCCGCCTGCTCGCCCGTGCGCTCGTCGGGGTGCTTGCCCGGATGGCAGCCGAACTGGCCGCCGATCAGGGTGAGGTAGTCGGATTCGTTGCGGTAGGAATCGGCGATCCCGCCGTGCCAGCCGGCCATCCCGGTGCCCGCCTCGATCGCGGCGCGGAGGCCCTCGAACTGGGGCCGCTCGATGGTGTTCATGGTGTTGCACTGCAGGATCAGATCGACCGTGGCCATGTACTCGGCGTCGGCGTAGATCGCGGGGGAGTCCTCGATCCGCACCGTGAACCCGTTCTCCTCGAGGAACGGGATGAACAGGTCGGTGGCTTCGACGGGCTGGTGCCCGTCCCAGCCGCCGCGGACGACGAGGCAGGTGCGGGGGGTGGTCATCGGGTGCTCTCCTGGGTGGTCTCGGGATCGGTGCTTCTCCAGCTGCTGCCGTCGGCCGCGCTGGCTTCGACGGCGGCGAGGACGCGCTGGACGTGCAGCGCCTCCTCGAAGGAGGGCGAGGGGTCGGTGCCCTCGCCGATCGCCGTGACGAGGTCGGCGATCTGATGGGTGAAGGTGTGCTCGTAGCCGAGCCCGTGGCCGGTGGGCCACCAGTGCGCCGCGTAGGGGTGCTCGGGCTCGGTGGTGAGGATGCGGGTGAAGCCCTGCCGGCCCGCCGGGGCGGTGGCGTCGTAGACCTCCAGCTCGTTCATCCGCTCGAAGTCGAAGGCGATCGAGCCGGCGGAGCCGTTGATCTCCACGCGCATCGCGTTCTTGCGCCCCTGCGCCATGCGGGTGGCCTCGAAGGAGCCGAGCACCCCGGTCTCGAAGCGGGCGGTGAACAGGGCGAGATCGTCCACCGTCACGTCACGGCGCTCGCCGGAGGCATCGCCCGTGCCGCCGAGGCCCTGTGCGGTGCCGGCCGACGGGCGAGTGGGGACCACGGTCTGCAGGGTGCCGGAGACCGAGGCGATCTGCTGGCCGGTGATCCACTGGGTGAGGTCGACGATGTGGGCGCCGATGTCGCCGAGCGCCCCGGAGCCGGCCTTGTCCCGGTCCAGACGCCAGGTCATCGGGGCGTCGGCATCGGAGAGCCAGTCCTGCAGGTACTGGGCGCGGACCTGCCGGATCTCGCCCACGGCGCCCTCGGCGACGAGCTGACGCGCGTACGCCAGCGCCGGGGTGCGGCGGTAGGAGAAGCCGCACATCGATCTGGCGCTGCGCGGACTCCGCTTCCGGGCCTCGGCCGCGGCCGCAGTCATCTGCTCGGACTCCTTCACGGAGTTGGCCAGCGGCTTCTCGCACAGCACGTGCTTGCCGGCCGCGAGCGCCGCCATCGCGATCTCGTAGTGCGTGTCACCGGGGGTGCAGATGTCGATGACGTCGATCTCAGGATCCTCGACGAGGTCCTGCCAGCGGGTGGTGGTCCGCGCGAAGCCGAAGCGCTCGGCGGCCGCGACCAGGGTGGCCTCGGTGCGTCCGGCGAGGGTCGCGAGCACCGGAGTCAGCGGCAGATCGAAGAAGCGATGGGCGGTGCGCCAGGCATGGGAATGGGTGGCGCCCATGAAGCCGTAGCCGACCATGCCGACGCGCAGCGGTCGGGGGGAAGTGGATGGGGCGGTCACTGCT
>JAKDNE010000346.1 GCA_030451965.1 Brachybacterium sp.
TGCCGGCCGAGCGTCCGCGACGATCCGCCTCAGGTCTCGATCGCTGCCCTGCTCCCCGCCGTGGATGAGCGGTGTGACCGCATCGGGCACGTCCTTGAGCCCCATGTTCATCGCCGCGGTGACCTGCCCGCCGCGCATCCAGAACGCGACGAATCTGCGCGCGTCCAGGTCGCCGTGCACCACGAGCTCGGCGCCGGGAAGCACCGCCCCCGTGTACTCCATCCAGACGTCGTACTGGTCGGAGAAGAAGAACGGCACCTCGTCGTAGCTGACCTGCTCGCCCAGCATGCTTCGCGCCGCGGCCTTGCCCTGGGTTCGCGCCGCTGCGAAGTGGTCGCGACGTTCATGCCGACCTGTCCGTGGATACCAGACAGCGGCCACGTCCCCGGCGGCGTACAGCCGCGGGGCGCTGGTCGCCAGCGAGCTGTCGACGAGGATGCCGTCGGCGACGGCGAGCCCCGCCGCCTCCGCGAGGCCGGTGCGCGGGGTGGCTCCGACGGCGATCACCACGAGGTCGGCGGGCACCGTCCGCCCGTCGGTCAGCACCACCTCGTCCACTCCTTCGGATCCACGCAGCTCGACGGCCTCGGCAGGCGCCAGGATCCGGACGCCGTGCTCGGCGTGCAGGTCCCGGTAGACCGTGGCCATCTCCGTCCCCAGCGCGCTGGCCAAGGGCAGTGCACCGCGGCTGACCAGGACGACGTCCTTGCCCAGTGCCGCCGCGCTCGCAGTGATCTCACAGCCGAGCAGTCCGGCACCGATGACCACGACCCGCCGGGCCGTCTCGAGCTCGCTGCGCAGCCGCTCGGCCTCACCGAGCGTGCGGAGATGGTGCACGCCGGCCAATGGCGTCGCGCCCGCAGCGCCGGTCAGCGGCAGCCTTCGTGCGGCAGCCCCGGTCGCCAGGAGCGCTGCGGAGTAGCGAATCCGCTCCCCGCTGTCGAGGTGGACGGCGTCGCTGCCCGGATCCACCCGCGAGACGCACGCATTCAGGCGGAGATCGATCCGGTGCTCAGCGTAGAAGTCCTCGTCGTGGATGAAGAGCCGGTGGTACCCGTGGCCGCCGTGGAGGTATTCCTTGGACAGCGGCACATGGTCGTAAGGGCGTTCAGCCTCGTCGCTGAGCAGCGTGAGCTGACCGTCGAATCCGCGCTTTCGCAGCTCGGCGGCGGCGTGCGCGCCTGCAAGGCCACCACCGACCAGGACGATGTTCTCCTGCCCCATGAGTCTCCTCCTCTCGCCACCACGATCCCCAGCGGGACGGTGCGCGTCGGGCTCATACTGCTGGCCAGCATACCGATCACCCCACCCCTGCGAGGGTGTTCGAGAATCGACCGCTGCGAGAGAACATCGGGGACTGCCGCCGGGTGCGTCGGCCTCGGAGTCCGCCGAGGTCGATCTCTCCCGACGACCCGGTCGCGATTCTTCATTCCACAGGACGTCTGCGGACACGCGGACCTGCCGTGATCCCCTAGACTCGATCCTCCCAGGAATGTCTGCGCGCGAGGGTCCTCACGGATGGCTCGCCTGAGGAGGTCAGCGTGAGGATCGCGGTCACCGGTGCCACAGGTGTGCTCGGACAGGAAGCCGTCGAGGCGCTGGTCGCCGCGGGACACGAGGTCACCGGGATCACCCGCCGTGACTCCGGGGTGCCGATCATCGAGGGGCGCGGCGGCAGCGCGATCGTCGCCGACGTGTTCGATCCGCACGATCTCACCCGGGCATTCCGCGGTCACGACGTCGCGATCAACACGCTCGCTCATGTCCCCGTCGGGATGGCAGGTCTGCGCCCGCTGGCATGGCGCGAGGACGACCGGCTCCATCTCGAGGCCTCCGTGGCGATCGCAAAGGCCGCGGCGCAGGCCGGAGTGCGGCGGCTCATCCAGGAGTCCACGATCTTCCTCTACCCGGACAACGGCACCGAGTGGATCAGCGAGGACCTCCCCCTGAATGTGCGCAACCAGGCGTTCCGGCCACGGGTGAAGGAGATGCGGGCGGCGGTCGACTTCGCGACCTCGGGCCGCAGCACCGTGATCCTGCGCCTGGGCCAGCTCTTCGGCCGGGACCAGCACACCACCCACGCGCTCAAGGCCACCCGCAGCGGTGATCCGATCCTGCTGGGGAAGCCGGACTCCTACGTCACCCTGCTGCACCATTCGGACGCGGGGCGCGCCTTCGTGGCCGCGCTGCGGGCCAGCAGCGGGTTCTACAACGTCGGCGGCGAGCCGATCACCAAGAAGCGCTGGGCGAAGGATCTCGCCACGGAGGCGGGCACCCAGCAGCCCGCGAAGTTCTACCCGGAGATCACCCAGGCGATCGTCGGTACGCGCCTGGACGTGCAGCGGCGATCACTGCGGGTCTCCTCGCTGCGGTTCATGTCCGAGACCGGGTGGCGACCGACGGTGGGCCCCTCCACGCCGGGCTGGTCGCGCCGCTGAGCGGCGCGCTCAACGACTGTGGAGCGCCCGGCCGGATTCCCGACCGCGGGGCGACGCGCGGGGATCGGCGAGATACTGCAGTGGTGAGCTCCCCCGCCAATGCCCTGCCCGATGGACTCCCGCTGCCCGTGCGGGAGTGGTGACACCTCCGGCGCCTGCTGCGGCCCGGTGCTGCGACAGGAGCGGCGAGCCGCCACGGCCGTCGCACTGATGCGTTCGCGGTACACCGCTTTCACGGTGCGCGATGTCGACCATCTGCTGCGCACCTGGCATCCGCGCACCCGGCCCGACCGCGCAGATCTCTCCGCCTCGCTGGCCGAGGAGGTGCGCTGGCTGCGACTGGACGTGCTCGCCGCGGGCGCGGGCGGACCCTTCGACGATGCCGGCACCGTCGAGTTCACTGCGCTGTCAAAAGGTCCTCGCGGCCGCCAGGAGCAGCACGAGCTCTCTCGCTTCGTCCGGGTGGACGGCAGCTGGCTCTACGTCGACGGCGACGTCTGAGGCGGCTCAGCGTCGGTGCTGGGCTCAGTCGGCCCCGCGACGGCCCTCGGGACAGCACTAGGCGCCGGTCACGGGCGTGACCGGCGCCGAGGAACGCGGGAGGAGCGGATCGCCCGCGAAGATCAGTCCTTCGCGGCGCGGGCCTTCTCCTTCGCCCTGTGCTTCGCCGCCTCGACCTTCTCGGCTGCGGACT
>JAKDNE010000347.1 GCA_030451965.1 Brachybacterium sp.
AAGTCCATCTGCACCTGCTCGCGGCGGCCGGCGCGATCATCGTCTGCGGCGGGCTCCTCCGCGGTGGCGCCACGGGCCGTGGCCAGTGCACGCAGGTCGTCCACGACCGGGTTGTCCTCGGACTCCGGGGGGTCGACCGGAGCGTCCTCGACGGGCTCCTCGGCAGCCGGTACGGACGGCTCGGCCGAGATCGGCGCCGGCTCATCCGTGATCATGGGCGCCCCGGCGGGGGCCCCGGCACGACGACGGGGCCGCTTGGCGGTGGTCGGGGCGGGCTCGGCGCTCGCCGTCTCCTGCGAGGCGACGACGGTGCGGGGTGCGGTGCTCTCCGGTTCCGCCACTGTCGGCGGGGTGAATGCCGGAGCTCCGGCCGGCGCCCCGGCGGCGCGGCGACGACGTCGCGCCGGTGGCGGGCTCTGCGTCTCCTGCGACGAGTCGTTCTCGGGTTCGTGGGTGCTGTCAGCCATGGGGCCGTCTCCTTCTGGAGGACCAGCGCACCCTGGTCCCGTCTGGTCATCGTCCCTGGGGACGGAAGTCTCAAGCCCTCGCCGTCGCGCAGCTCCCCGATGGAAGCGCTGCGATGCCGGCCGTGGAACATGACGGTCGCGGTCGTCCGCGTAGCCGATGCTCCGACGCCTCGACGCCGGGAGGTTCCCCCACCCGGTACGGAGCAGGAGAGTGCCTCGGTCAGTATGACACAGGGCATTTCCGGGCCCGGGGTCGACATGCGGACCGCAGGAGGACGAGATCACTGTGCCGCGGGGACCATCGTCCTCGTTCTCTGTGCCGGTGTGCCCGTAGCTTTCGTGACAGCGTGTCACCCACTTTGGAGTTCCCATGGATGCCCTTGACCTTGCACGGTGGCAGTTCGGCATCACCACCGTGTATCACTTCATCTTCGTCCCGCTGACCATCGGTCTGTCGCTGCTGGTCGCGATCATGCATACTCGCGCGGTCTACGCGAAGGACCCTCTTCGCAAGGACGCCTGGACCCGGATGACGAAGTTCTTCGGCTCGATGCTGATCGTGAACTTCGGCATCGGCATCGCCACCGGCATCGTGCAGGAGTTCCAGTTCGGCATGAACTGGTCGGAGTACGCCCGCTTCGTCGGCGACGTGTTCGGGGCTCCGCTCGCCCTCGAGGGCCTGGCCGCCTTCTTCCTGGAGTCGGTGTTCCTGGGGCTGTGGATCTTCGGCTGGGGGAAGCTGCCCGAGAAGATCCATCTGCTGACCATCTGGGCGGTCGCGCTGGGCTCCACCCTCTCGGCGTACTTCATCATCGCCGCGAACTCCTTCATGCAGCATCCCGTCGGGGCGGTCCTGAACCCGGAGACCGGCCGTGCCGAGCTGGACCCCTCGCAGGGGTCGATCTTCGCCGTGCTCAGCAACGTCACCGCACTCGCCGCCTTCCCGCACGTGGTCTCCGGTGCCTGGCTGGTGGCCGGCGCCTTCCTCACCGGCGTCGCGGCCTGGCACATGGTGCGCCACCACAATCGTGCCCGGGAGCTGGGGATCGATACCGAGGAGGGTCAGGAGCAGCACCTCGCCGCCCGCGACCTCTACCGGCCCACGGTCCGCTTCGGCGTGCTCGCCATGGTCGTCGCCGCCCTGGTGCTGGTGATCTCCGGTGACTTCCAGGCGCAGATCATGTTCAAGCAGCAGCCGATGAAGATGGCCTCCGCCGAGGCGCTGTGCGAGACGGAGACCGGGGCGTCCTTCTCGATCCTCACCGTCGGCGGACCCGATGCCTTCTCGACGGACTGCGACGGCGTCACCCACCTGATCGAGGTCCCCTACGTCACGTCCTTCCTGGCCACCCACACCTTCGACGCCACCCTGCAGGGCGTGGACGACCTCAACGCCCAGTACAAGGAGCAGTTCGGCGAGACCGCCACCGATATCCGCGGCAATGAGGTGTCCGTCGACTACCGCCCGAACCTCTTCGTCACCTACTGGTCCTTCCGCCTGATGATGGGGCTGGCGGCCTTCAGCGGGATCCTCGCGCTGTGGGCGCTGTGGGTGACCCGCGGGAAGGGCGAGGGCGCACGCACCACGGGATCGCGCCTCTTCCAGTGGTTCGCGGTGCTGTCGATCCCGATGCCGTTCTTCGCGAACTCCGCGGGGTGGGTGTTCACCGAGATCGGGCGCCAGCCATGGGTGGTGCACCCCAACCCTGACGACCCCGTCGTGCGATTGATGACGATGCAGGGGGTCTCGGCCAACCCGGGCTGGATGGTGCTCACCTCACTGGTCGCCTTCACCCTCGTCTATGGGGTGCTCGCCGTGCTCTGGTTCCAGATGATGCGGAAGGCGGCGCTGAAGGGCGTGCCGCTGGCGCGGCGCGACCCGAGCACGGACGAGCTCGACACCCCCACCCTCTCCTTCGACTACTGAGAAGGGACACGCTCAGCTCATGGATGCCATGCTCTCCCCCACCGTCCTGCAGACCCTGTGGTTCTTCCTCATCGCCTTCTTCTTCCTGTGCTACTTCGTGCTGGAGGGCTTCGATTTCGGGGTGCAGATGAACGTCGGTGCGCTGTGGCGGCGCGGCGACGGAGCCCGGGGCACGATCCTGAAGACCATCGGGCCCGTCTGGGATGGGAACGAGGTCTTCCTGATCACCGGCGGTGCCCTGCTGTTCGCGGCATTCCCCGAGTGGTACGCGACCCTGTTCTCCGGCTTCTACCTCGCGCTGCTGCTCCTGCTGCTGGTGCTGATCGTGCGAGTGTGCGCCTTCAAGTGGCGCGACAAGGTGGACAGCCTCCGCTGGCGGAGGGCCTGGGACGTGGTCCACGTGATCGGTGGCGTCGCCCCGGCACTGCTGTGGGGCGTCGCCTTCGGCAACATCGTCGCCGGGGTGGAGATCGATCAGCACCACTGGGTGACCACCTCGCTGCTGGGACTGCTGAACCCCTTCGCTCTGCTGGCCGGAGTGGTCTTCGTGCTGCTGTTCTGGCTGCACGGCACCCTGTACCTCGCGCTCAAGGTCGACGGGCCGCTGCGACAGGAGGCGAACCGCCTGGCGGGGATCCTGGTGTGGCCGACGATCCTGGCCGGTGCCGCCTTCCTGCTCTGGTTCCAGCTCGCGCACTCCCACTCCTGGCT
>JAKDNE010000348.1 GCA_030451965.1 Brachybacterium sp.
CACCGTGATATTGCTGGCCTCCGGCGCGAGCGGCATCACCGTCCCCCTCGAGGAGCTCACCGAGGCCGTGCGGACCGTCAGCGCGGACCTGGCCCGGCAGCTGGTCGCCGATGCCGAGGGCGCCAGCCACGACGTCCACGTGATCGTGCGTGCGGCGAGCACCGAGCAGGCCGCGCTCGCCGTGGCCCGCGAGATCGCCCGCTCGAACCTGGTCAAGGCCGCGATCTTCGGCAACGACCCCAACTGGGGACGCATCGTCGCCGCCGCCGGCTGCGTGCCCGAAGCCGTCGCCCCCTTCGCCGTCGAGGACCTCTCCGTCACCGTCAACGGTGTCGAGGTGTGCCGCGGCGGGGGAGCCCATCGCGACCGCTCCGAGGTGGACATGACTCCGCGGGAGACCCTCATCGAGGTGGATCTCGGTGCGGGCGAGGCCTCCGGTGACATCTGGACCAACGACCTCACCCACGACTACGTCGAAGAGAACAGCGCCTACTCCTCATGAGCACCGCATCGAACCCCCCTGACGACGCCGCCTCCACGAGCGGCCCCGCGAACGGCGATCACCACCGGGCAGAGACCCCGCTGGTGGGCAAGAACCCCCTCGCCCAGCTCGACGCCGCCCGCAGCGAGGCGCGCGAGAAGTCCGAGGTGCTCATCGAGGCGATGCCCTGGATGCAGCGCTTCCGCGGCAAGATCGTGGTGGTCAAGTACGGCGGCAACGCCATGGTCGACGAGGAGCTGCGGCGCGGCTTCGCGGCGGACATCGTCTTCATGCGCCTGGCCGGTATCCACGTGGTCGTCGTCCACGGCGGCGGGCCGCAGATCAATGCCATGCTCGAGCGCGTCGGCAAGGAGTCCACGTTCCGCGGCGGCCTGCGCGTCACCGACGCCGAGACCATGGAGATCGCCCGCATGGTGCTGGTGGGCCAGGTGGGCCGCCAGCTCGTCGGACTCATCAACCACCACGGCCCCTTCGCGATCGGGATGTCCGGGGAGGACGGCCGTCTGTTCACCGCGACCCGCCGCGGCACCGTCGTGGACGGCGAGGACGTCGACCTCGGCCACGTCGGCGCGGTCCAGGACGTCAACATCGCCGGCATCAGCGATCTGCTGGAGGCGGGCCGGATCCCGGTGATCTCCTCGATCGCGCCCGAGGTGGACTTAGGCGGCCACCCCACCGGCGAGGTGCTGAACATCAACGCGGACCTCGCAGCCGCCGCGCTCGCCGAAGGGCTCGACGCGGAGAAGCTCGTCATGCTCACCGACGTCGAGGGCCTGTATCGCGAGTGGCCCGATCGCGGCTCGCTGATCCCCGAGATCTCCGCGACCGAGCTGCGGCAGATGCTTCCCGGCCTCACCGCCGGGATGATCCCGAAGGCCGAGGCGCTGCTGGGCGCGGTCGACGCCGGAGTGCGCACCGCCGCGATGATCGACGGCCGCATCGAGCACGCCGTGCTGTTGGAGGTGTTCACGACCAAGGGCGTGGGCACCATGGTGAGGAGGGACGACTATGTCTGAGCAGACCACCCCGTCGGGGGAGACGAGCGGCGACTACGCCGAACGCTACGGCCAGGCGCTGCTGCCGGTCTTCGGCGCCCCGCAGAAGGTCCTCGCCCGCGGCGAGGGCGTGCACGTGTGGGACACGGAAGGGATCCAGTACCTCGACCTGCTGGCCGGGATCGCTGTCAACGCCCTCGGCCACGGCCATCCGGCGCTGCTGTCCGCGATCACCACGCAGGCGGAGACGCTCGGCCACGTCTCGAACTTCTTCGCCTCCGCACCGCAGATCGAGCTCGCCGAGAAGCTGCTCGAGCTCGCGCAGGCGCCGGAGGGCTCCGGGGTGTTCTTCGCGAACTCGGGCTCCGAGGCCAATGAGGCCGCCTTCAAGATCGCCCGCCGCACCGGCCGGCCCCGGACCCTCGCGCTGACGAGCTCCTTCCACGGCCGCACCATGGGTGCGCTGGCGCTCACCTCCAAGGAGGCCTACCGCGCCCCCTTCGCACCGCTGCCCGGCGGGGTCGAGTTCCTCGACGCCGGGGACGAGCAGGCCCTCGCCGAGGCCCTCGCCCCCGGGGACGTCGCCGCCGTGTTCGCAGAACCCATCCAGGGCGAGGCAGGGGTGCGCCCCCTGAGCGCCGAGTACCTGCGTGCGCTGCGCCGCCTCACGCGGGAGCACGGCACGCTGCTGATCCTCGACGAGGTGCAGACGGGCGTCGGCCGCACCGGGACCTGGTTCGCCCACCAGGCGATCCAGGATCTCCAGCCGGATGTCATGACCCTGGCCAAGGGTCTCGGCGGCGGCTTCCCGATCGGTGCCGTGATCAGCTACGGCCCCCAGGTGCACGACCTGCTGCAGCCCGGCCAGCACGGCACCACCTTCGGCGGCAACCCGGTGGCCTCCGCCGCCGGGCTGGCCGTGCTCGGCACGATCCTCGAGGATGATCTGCTCGCACACGTCCGTGCTGTCAGTGCGCAGTTCACCCACGAGGTCCTCGCGCTGGATCATCCGCTGATCGAGGGGGTGCGCGGGGCCGGGCTGCTGCTCGGCATCGCCCTGCGCGCACCGATCGCGAAGCAGCTCGCCGCCGCTGCGCTCGGGGCGGGCTTCATCGTCAACGCTCCCGATGAGTCCACCCTCCGCCTGGCTCCGCCGCTGATCATCACCGATCAGGAGCTCGCGACCTTCACCGCTGCCCTGCCCGGCCTGCTCGACGCCGTCAGCGGAGCTGATGCCGCGACCACTTCCTCGATCTCGGATGGAGAGAACTGAGATGCCCCGTCACTTCCTGCGGGACGACGACCTCGCCCCTGCCGAGCAGAAGGAGGTCCTCGCCCTTGCGCTCGAGCTCGCCGGTGACCGCTTCGCGAAGCGGCCCCTCGAGGGGCCGCGCACCGTCGCGATCTTGTTCGACAAGTCCTCCACCCGCACCAGGGTGTCCTTCACCACCGGCGTCGCCGAGCTCGGCGGCAGCCCGCTGGTGATGGAGACCGGGTCCAGCCAGCTGGGTCGCGGGGAATCGATCGCCGACACCACCCAGGTGCTCACGCGGATGGTCTCCGCGATCGTGTGGCGCACCTTCGGGCAGGAGCGCATCGAGGAGA
>JAKDNE010000349.1 GCA_030451965.1 Brachybacterium sp.
CGCCGACGACGTCGTCGCCGATGCGGGTGAACAGCTCGTCCTTGCAATGAAAACACCGAGTGCCGTCGTTCTTCTGGTATTCGGGGTTCTCGCCCTCGTGGGTGTGCACCTCGACCACCTCGGCCCCGATCACGGCCGCGACCTGGTGGGCCAGGCGCCGCTCCCGGCGAGCGAGCGAGGGGGAGACCCCGAGCAGGGCGACGACGTCCTCTGCGCCGAGGGCCCGCACGGCGAGCGCGAGCAGGGTCGCGGAGTCGACGCCGCCGGAGAAGGCGACGCCGAGCCGGCCCACGCCTTCGAGCTGGGCGGACACGGCGTCGGCGAGCTCGAGCGCTTCGCCGGCGAGCGCCTCCGGGGTCATCTCGGTGACGGTGAAACCGGGATGGCCGGGCGAGAACAGCGAGCTCGGGGCCGACGGCTCGGCGCCGGGTCGCAGGGGGATCGGGCGACGATCGGTGGTGGTCACAGAGAGGTCCGCTCTGCGGCGAGGCGGAAGAGCACCTCGCCGGCGTGGTCGATGACGAGGGTGTCGGGGTCGCTCCGCAGCGCCTCGAGGTCGAGGGAGGCGGGGTCCATGTGCAGGACGTTGTAGACCTCGCACTCCTCCTGCGGGATCGAGGTGGCGAAAAAGCGGTTCACCCGCTGCTTCTCCTCCCCCGTCTCGGGGTCGTAGGTGCCCAGGCCCGTCACGTGGGTGGAGTGGGCGAGCTCGCCCCAGGAGTGGTCCTTGAACCGGTCCCACTGCTTCGTGAAGTACTCGATGTTGTGGTAGCCGATGTCGCGGATGCCGGGATGCATCGCGGCGACCTCGGTGATGTGCGGGGCATAGATGATCACGTCGCCGCCGTCGGCGCAGACGGGCTCGGACTTGTAGAAGCCCTTGGCCCCGGTCCACATGTCGTCGTACATCTCCGGCACCAGGGCGACGATCCGCTGGTACGGCTTGTCCACGTAGGTGATGTGGGTCTGCGCGGAGATCTTCGCCATCGCCGCCCAGGCCGCCTGCGGGTCGCCGACGGCGATCGCGTTCAGCTCCTGACCCCCGGAGACGACATCCATGGTGACAGCGAGCTTCTCGGCGTCGATGAGGGCGCTGGCGGCGTCGATCAGCTGGCGCACGGGGGTGATGCCGAGGGTGCCGATGATGCGGCTGGCGGTGATCAGCGCTCCCACCCAGTGGGAGATGTCGATGACGTCGTGGACCGAGCAGCCGGGGAAGAAGTACTTGTTGCCGCCGGAGAAGCCGACGACCTCGTGGGGGAAGACGGGGCCGACGATGAGGTTGACATCACTCTCGACCACGAGTCGGTTGATCTGCACGCGCATGGGGATGTCGGTGAGCAGTCCGCCGGTGAGTTCCGCGATGCGCTCGGCGGAGATCTCGCCGAGATCGGCGATCTGGTCCGGGTCGTCCCAGGCGTGGTTGACGACGGTCCACTCGGGGTAGGTCGCGGCAGCGCCCCGCTCGGTCGCACCGAGCAGGGTGTCGATCGCGGGCTCGCTCATCGCGGCGTGGGTGCCCAGCGCGATCAGCACGGTGACCGAGGAGGCCCTGCCGGCGAGCGCCTCATGGATCGCGGGCAGCACCTTGGGCAGCGGCACCGAGCGGGTGCCGTCGGGGATGATCAGGCAGACGCTCTTGCCGTCCAGGTCCGTGTCGGCGAGCTGCTCGGTGATGAAGCCGGTGATCTGCTCGTCGCTCAGCACGCCGCCCGGACCGCCGAGGAGGGCGGCGCGTTCGGCGAGGCCCTCGGGGATCGGCTCGATCGTCGGACCCGGAGTCTGCGTCTCTGTCTGGCTCATCGCTCCACTATGCGCCGTCCGGCCTGACCAGGACAAGCATGGTTCGGCTGTTGCCACGGGGCGCCGCGGTGCACGCTCATCGCCGCGCCCCGATTCGGCCTTCGACCGTGCGCGTGCCAGGCTGACGGCATGGATCTGAGCTACTTCTGGACCGGATGGTCCCCCATCTGGCACACCCTGCTGATCGGCATCGTCGGCTATCTGACCCTGGTCATCCTGCTGCGGGGGACGGGGCCGCGCACGATGGCGAAGATGACCCCGCTGGACTTCGTGATCGCGGTGAGCCTCGGCTCGGTGTTCGGCCGCGTCGTCACCGCGGAGAAGGTGAGCCTCGCGCAGGCAGTCGTGGCACTGGTGCTGCTGGTGGTCGTGCAGTGGACCCTGGCGATGGCCCGCGCCCGGTGGAGGTTCATGCGCAGGCTCCTGGACTCACCTCCCGTCCTGCTCTACTACGCGGGTCAGCTGCAGCACGGGGCGCTGCGCAAGCACCGGCTCACCGAGATCGACGTCCACACCGCTGTTCGCCAGTCCGGGCACGGATCCCTGGCCGGCGTCCAGGCGGTGATCCTGCATCAGGACGGCTCGCTCGGCGTGATCGGGGAGGACGCGATGGGGGACGGCTCCAGCGTGCTGCCCTTCGTCGAGCGCCATCGGGGCGACGAGGCGCCCCACAGCGCCCAGCACGGGGGCTGATGTTCTCAGGGCGCGCGGTGAGGGTGAGGCACACTGGCGCTATGGACGAGGCGTGCGGTGATCCCGGGCTGCTGCACATCGGTGCGGTCGCCGAGCGCACCGAACTCAGCCTGCGGACGCTGCGCCATTACGACGAGATCGGGCTCGTCCGCCCGTTCCAGCGGAGCGAGGGCGGGTTCCGCCTCTATTCGGAGCAGGACGTCGAACGGATCCTGCTGATCCGCCGCATGAAGCCCCTGGACTTCACCCTGGAGCAGATGCGCGAGCTGCTCGACATCACCCACGACGTCTCCCAGCCGGATCCGCCGGCCGAAGCACGGGAGAAGCTGCGGGAGCTCGAGGCGATCGCGATCGAACGTCGCTCCGCGCTGGAGCGGAAGGTCGCCATGGCCGACGAGCTCCTCGCCCGTCTGCGCTCGCTGACCTCCGCAGCGGCACCGGACGATCAGGGACGGCGGACGGACTGATCCGAGCGTGCGATGTGGCTCACCACTCGCCCCCCGGACCTCCGACCCTCACGTAACGTGAGGGTCGCGCCGTGTGGCCCCCACGGAGACGTTCCGTGCCAACGAGCCTCACCCCCTCCCCCACGTCAGGACG
>JAKDNE010000032.1 GCA_030451965.1 Brachybacterium sp.
TGCCGTCGGGGAGGTCCGTGGTCATGGCCCGTCCGTCCCGCCGGCCGCGCCTCGGCCCGCGCCGATCCGGCGCAGCTCGGCATTCCCCAGGTGCGGGACCTCGCGATGGTCGTGAGGGTCCCTCCCGGCCCCGACGGCGAGCGCGATCTGGAGCACGTCACCGTGGGCGACCAGCACCACCGGTGCCTCGCGCGCGAGCGTGTCGGCCTCCTGGAGCGCTGCGGTCACCCGGGTGGCGACGGCCGCGACCTGCTCGACCCCGCCGTCGTGGGTGCCGCGTTCGCGGTCGACCTGCCAGATCTGCGCGTAGGCGCTCGCGGGGCCCTCGTCGTGCCATCCGAAGCTGCGCTCCCGCAGCCGCCGGTCCGCACGGGGCGGGGCGGCGCCGAGCTCGGCGGCGAACTGCTCGGCGGTCTCCAGGGCGCGGGCGAAGTCGCTCGAGACGACCACGGTCCGCGGCCCCAGCCCCTGGGCGAGGCCCTCACGACCTGCCGCACGAGCCTGTCCGCGGCCGCGCGCGGTGAGCCCCACCTCGGTGAGCGCCCGCGGTCCGGGGACCGACACGATCAGACCCTGGACGTTCGCGGTGGACTCGCCGTGGCGGAGCACCCAGAGCCGGTTCGTCACGGCGCTCAGGGGGTGGTGACCTTGCCGGGATTCAGGTTCCGGCCCGGATCGTTGTCCGCGAACAGCCCCTTGACCATGCGCGTCCCGACCTCGCCGATGTCCTCGGTGAGCCACGGCTGGTGCTCGGTGCCCACCGCATGGTGGTGCGAGACCGTGGACCCCAGGTCCACGAACGTCTGCTGCACCGCGCCCTTGGCCGCGTAGTACTGCTCCAGCGCCTGCTCCTGGGAGGAGTAGGGGAAGGCGAAGGTGAAGTAGAGGCAGGCCCCGACGTGGTAGCTGTGCGACATGTGGCAGAACATGAAGCCGGGCAGGCCCTGCTCCTCCTGCACCGCGTAGAACGCCTCGTAAGCCTTGGTGTGGAGCTCGTTGAGCATCGACCAGGTCGCGCCGGTGTCACAGACGTCGCCGAACACCTGGTAGTCCATCAGGAAGTCGCGCAGGTAGGGGGTGTCGAACTTCTTCTGGTCGTAGATCGCGCCCGGGCCCGCGCCGAGGGTGATGCCCCCGTTGCTCTTGACCATCTTCTTCACGAGCGCCTTCTGCTGCTCGACCGTCGCCTTGGAGCCCTCGAAGCACACGTAGGAGATCGACATCTCGTTGGTGGTGTCCCAGCCCTGGGAGCGCAGGTAGGCGAACAGGCCGTCCTGCACCTTCGCCGCGATGCGGCCCTTGGTGGAGCTGGGCTCCTTGACCATCGACAGGCTGAACTCGGTCTCCGGCCCGTCGGAGAGGCGGGTGAAGGTGGGGGTGACGTCGGTGGAGCGGGCGATCGCGTGCATGCCGCGGATGCCGCGCTCCCAGTCCGGGTACATGTAGGCGATGACCTCCCGGACCGGCGCCAGGCGATGCACCTGCACGGTGGCCTCGGTGATCACACCCAACCGGCCCTCGCTGCCCAGGATCATCTCGTGCACGCTGGGGCCCGAGTCCCGTCCCGGGATCGGCTTGGTGACCGCGACACCGTCGGGGTGGACCATGCGCAGCCCGCGCACGATGTCCTCGATGTCGCCGTACTTGTCCGACTGCATGCCGGAGGAGCGGGTCGCGGCCCAGCCGCCGAGGGTCGAGTAGGTGAAGGAGTCCGGGAAGTGGCCGACGGTCCACCCCTCGGCGTTGAGCTGCTCCTCGAGATCGGGGCCGTACGCACCGGCCTCCACCCGGGCCAGGCCCGCAGTGTCGTCGATCTCCAGGACGTCGCGCATCCGGCCCAGGTTCAGGGAGATCACGGGGCGCTGCTCGGCGAGGTCGGGAGTGACTGAACCGGAGATGCTGGAGCCGCCGCCGTAGGGGATCAGCACCAGGTCATGCTCCAGCACGAGCGTCAGCACCGCGGCGACCTCCTGCTCGGAGGCGGGGTACACGATGGCGTCGACCAGCCGTGCGAAGTCACCGGAGCGGACCCGGAACAGGTCCGGCAGCGAACGGCCGAAGGAGTGGACGACGCGGTATTCGTCATCCGCCAGCACGTTCTCCTCGCCGACCACGGCCGCTAGCTCGGCCTTCAGCTCCTGCGGAAGGATGCTGGGCGGGACCTCGAACTCCGAGAGAACGGGCTCGACCGGTTGCTGGGAGTCCAGATCCACGCCGACCTTGTTCTTCGCCAGCGGGGGGAAGGCCGGCTTGTTGTCATAGCGGAACGTGACGGCGTCCAGTCCCCAGCCCCACCACTTGTGCCGCTTGACCTCGCGCGCGCTCAGCCGTTCGCTCATGCGGATTCCTCCTCGTCCTCGGCGACGCCGCCCAGGACCTCGTCGTGATGCTCGTCGTACAAGTCTTTCACCCGGGCCCGGATCCGCGTCGAGAATTCGACGGCGGACTCGTCCACATGGGAGATCATCGGTTCGCCGAAGACGACGCGGACCGGCGGCCGGCCCTTCGGCCAGCTTCGCCCCTTGGGCATCGCCTCGTAGCCTCCGACGATCGCCGCGGGGATGACGGGCACGCCGACGCTGATCGCGAGAGCCGCCCCGCCGGGCTTGAAGCTGGACATCTGGCCGCTGCTCTGGCGACCACCCTCCGGGAAGACCAGGATCGGCACGCCGACGCGCAGCAGCTTGCGGGACGTGCCGGAGTGCTTGCGATCGCCGCCCCGGTCGATCGGGAAAGCGTTGAGCATGGTGCGCACGAAGAATCGACGGGGCCATCCGTGCTCGAACCAGTAGTCGGTCGCCACCCCGGTGGACAGCAGGCGGCCCTGGGCCCACGGCAGGCTGAGCGCCAGCAGGGGCCCGTCCACATGACTGGTGTGGTTCGCGACCAGCACGAACGGTCCCCTGACGCTCTTGACGCGGCGGTGCATCACGACCTGCGGGGTCACCGCGGACCTCACGACCATCCGGAAGATCACCCGCTGCAGCACGAAACGGAGGCCCGAGCGCCACCGCGAGCGGTACTTCGCGAGCGCTCCCTCGGGCTTCTCCCAGCCCTCGCCGCGCGAGCGGGCCGAGAGGGACTGCATCAGGCGTCGACCGGCGCTGGGGTGCTTCGACTCGCGGGCCGGGCCCACCGGGGCGTCACTGTCGGCATCCTCGCCAGGCTCCCGGTCGGCGTCGGCGAGGTCGTCGGCGACAGCGTCGGCATCCTCGGCAGAACTGGTCGGGTGCACGTGACCCGCAGCGTCGCCGGCTCGCGTCGGGAAGGCGGCACCGGCAGGATCGACGGTGTCCTCAGGGTCCTGCGCGGAGTGCTGCGGGGTCATGCGATCACTTCTCCCGGCTGCGACGGTGGCTGAGCAGTGCGCTCAGTCGTGCCACGATCCCACGAGGCGTCGTCCGCAGCACACCGGAGATCCCCTTCCAGCGCAGCGAGGGGATCGAGACCGGCTTGCCGCGGGCCACATCCCGAAGGCACTCCTCGACGAGACGGTCGGCGTCGAGCCACAGCACACCGGGGATCGAGGAGCCCTTGATCCCTGCGCGATCGTGGAACTCGGTGCGCACCCAGCCCGGCATGAGCGCAGTGACCTGCACGCCGGTGCCGGCCAGCTGCACCCCGAGCGACTCGGAGTAGTTGCCCACCCAGGCCTTGATCGCGGAGTAGTTGTTCTGGGTCACCAGGGCGCTCACGGAGCCCACGTTGATGATCCAGCCGCGACCGCGCTCGCGCATCCCCCGGCCGGCCGCGCCGCCGAGCTTCAGCACGGCGCGGATCATCACCTCGAAGCCGAGGTCATGTGCGGAGATGTCCTCCTCGAGCAGGCTCGCCCTCACCGAGAAGCCGGCGTTGTTGACAAGCACGTCGACCGGTTCCGTCGCCGCTTCGAGGCGGTCGGCGACGCGCTGCTGCGCCGCGCGGTCGGCGAGATCGGCGACGAGGGTCTCGACCTCGACGCCGTACTCTCGGCGGAGCTGTGCGGCAGTCTCGTCCAGGCGGGGGGCGTCTCGCGCGACCAGCACCAGGGACGCCCCGCGAGCAGCGAAAGCTCTCGCGAAAGCGGCCCCGATGCCCGCGGTGCCACCGGTGATCAGGGCCCTATGCATGGCGGCTACGATACACTAGCGCCGCCCTGATCAGCGCGGGAAACACCCCTGGTGAGGCGGTCCCGGGACGCGTCGAACGCGAGGGGATCGCGACACGGGCCCCACATCTTCCACGTCCTTCCGTACCCGTCCATAGAGGGAATCCATGTCGAACAGCACACCGTCCGCCGACCAGCCCGCCAGCAGCGGCGGGCACCGCGACGGGGATCGTCGGATCCTGCTGACCGGCGTCACCGGATTCCTGGGCCAGGCGGTCCTGCGGTCCCTCCTGGAGACCACCGAGAACACCCGGATCACGGCCGTCGTGCGCCCCAAGGGCTCCCTCAGCGGGCTCAAGCGTCTCGAGCAGCTGCTGCGCAAGCCGGTCTTCTCCTCCTGGGCCGACGCGATCAGCGAGAACGCACAGGACAGCCAGGACGGCCTGGACGGGAAGGCCGTCGTGAAGGCCGCGTTCGACGCCCGTGTCTCCGTGATCGAGGGCGACCTCACGGACATGCCCGCGATCGAGGACCCCTTCGACGTGGTCATCCACTCCGCGTCGTCGGTCTCCTTCGACCCGCCGATCGACGATGCCTTCCGCACCAACGTCGGCGGGGCGCAGAACCTCTACGAGGCGCTGCTCGCCTCCGGCCAGGACCCGCACGTCATCCACGTCTCGACCGCCTACGTCGGCGGCATCGCCAAGGGCCTCCGCCAGGAGGGGTCGCTCCGGACCGACGTCGACTGGCGCGCCGAGTACCAGGCCGCGCTCGACGCTCGCACCCGCGTCGATGCCGAGTCCCGTCGGCCCGAGACGCTGCGCTCCCAGATTCGCGGTGCGACGCTGCGCACCGGCCGCATGGGCCCCAAGGCCGTCGCCGCCGCGTCCGAGGAGGCCCGCCGCGACTGGGTCGACGAGCGCCTGGTCGACTTCGGCCGCACCCGCGCCCAGTCCGTGGGCTGGACCGACATCTACACCTTCACCAAGGCGATGGCGGAGCAGGTCGCCGAAGAGCTGTGGGCCGCCAACGGGCACCGCGTCTCCTTCGTGCGGCCGTCCATCATCGAATCCGCCGTGCAGAACCCGTACCCGGGCTGGATCGACGGCTACAAGGTCGCCGACCCGCTGATCATGGCCTACGGCCGCGGCGCGCTGCCCGAGTTCCCGGGCCTCGCGGACTCGATCCTCGACGTCATCCCCGTGGATTTCGTGGTGAACGTGATCGTGGCCCTGGCCACCCAGGACGTCTCCCGTCGCGGCGATGACGCCTACTACCAGGTGGTCTCCGGCGCCTCGAACCCGCTGCCCTTCCACGAGATGTTCACCGCAGTGCGCGAGTACTTCGTGGAACACCCGCTCGAGGACGAGGAGGGCACGGCCATCGAGGTCCCCGCCTGGACCTTCCCAGCCGTGGAGATCGTCGAGCAGCGCTTCCGCGCCAAGGAGCTCGCCGCGAAGGTCGGGGCCACCGCCGTCGCCTACCTCCCCGCCACCAAGCGCACCCGGGCGTGGACGTCGGAGCTGCACAAGGCGACGTCGGGCCTGACCACCCTGCGCATGTACATCGAGCTGTACCGCCAGTACACGAAGACGGAGATGGTCTTCGACGACGCCAACACGCGCGCCCTGCGCGACGAATTGTCGGCCGACTTCCTCGCGAACCATGACTTCGACGTCACCGGCATCGACTGGAGCGAGTACTTCACGAAGCAGCACCTCCCAGCCGTCACCGACCTCACCAAGGCGTACTCCCGGGCGAAGTCCGCCCAGCGCAAGCGCTCCGCGCGCCCCGCGCCGGAGCTCAAGCAGAACGAGAACGCCCTGGCCGTCTTCGACCTCGACGGCACCGTGCTCGCCACGAACATCGTCCAGCAGTACTTCTCGGTGGTCCGCGCGACACGTCCGCGCCGGTCCTGGCCCGGTGAGATCGGTGGCCTGCTCGCCGGCGTCCCCGGCTATCTGCGGGCGGAGAAGCGGGACCGCTCTGAGCTGATCCGCACCGTCAACCGCCGTTACAAGGGCTACCGCAGCGACGAGCTGCACTCCCTCATGCAGGGTGAGGCCGGGCGCCGCATCCGCGCGTCGGTCCGCCCCGAGGCCCTCGAGACGATCGAGCGCCACCGCGCCGCCGGCCACCGGACCGTGCTCGTCAGCGGCGCACTCGACGTACTCGTGGAGCCGCTCGCGGACCTGTTCGACGAGGTCGTCGCCACCCACATGGACGAGGACGCCTCCGGGGTCATGACCGGCTACCTGGCCACTCCCCCGCTGGTCGACGAGGCCCGCGCGAACTGGCTGAGCAAGTACGCCGATCTGCACGGCGCGGACCTCGCCGCCTCCTACGGCTACGGCGACTCCCACGCCGACGCCTCCTGGCTCGAGCTGGTCGGCACCCCCGCCGCGGTGTCCCCAGACCTGGGCCTGTACGGCGTGGCGAAGAAGAAGCGCTGGCAGATCCTGGAGTGGTGACGGTGCGCGGCCGCTGAAGCCCAGGCGACCGGGCCCGGTTGGTGGCCAGGCCAGGTTGGTGGCCTGGTGGGCGGCCACCAGAACTTTGACGTATATGGGCGTTGAACGGCGTATATCCGTTCAACGCTCATTTACGTCAGTCTTCTGGTGGTCGACCGTTCCTCCCCACCCCTGGGCTGTCCACATCAGCAACGCCCTCCTCCCGCCGCGCCCCGTCCGCGCCGAGACTCGGAGCATGTACGGCCCCAGTCATGTGATCCTGCCGGCGAGCTCGGACCGCCCTTACCGCCCGTCCAGTCAGCCGACCCGTCGACCGCCCGGCGCCCTCCATCTCACCGCGGAGCAGCTCGGCGTCGCCCGGCGCCACGAGATCTCCGCCCTCGGCTTCACGCAGTGGACCATGCGCGGCGCCCTGGAGCGCGGCGAGCTGCGGCGCATCGCCCGCGGCTGGACCGCACTGCCCACCGCCGACGCTGCCGTGGTTCGGGCCCTGACCGCCGGGTACCGGCTCACCTGCGTGGACGCGGCGCGGCTGCATGGTCTTTGGATCCCGGAGGACACCTCCCCTGAGCGTCACCACCTGCACGTCTATCGCGGCGGCAGCGGAGGTTCCCTTCCGCCGCAGATGAAACAGCACTCCCCGCGCGGCAGATCCTGGCCGGAGGCGGACGCGGTCGCCTCGCTTCCGCTCGCGCTCGCCCACTCCCTCCGGTGCTGCAGCGGTGAGACCTCCGCGATCCTGCTCGAGTCCGCGATGCAGCGCGGGCTCCTCTCCCCTGCCGAGGTACAGCGGATCCTCGAGGCTGCCCCCGCCGCGGTCCGCTCCCGGATCGGCACGGTCTCCTCCGCGAGCGACTCCGGCTCGGAGACGAGGGTGGTCCGGTGGCTGCGACGCCGGAAGTTCCATGTCGAGCAGCAGGTGCATGTGGAGGGCGTGGGGTTCCTCGACGCCTACGTCGGCGGGCTCTTCCTGGAGATCGACGGCAAGGAGTTCCATTCCGGCGAGAGCGCCTTCGACCGGGACCGCCGCCGGGATCTGCGCGCCATCCGGCACGGGCTGCAGGTGCTCCGCGTGAGCTATGACCAGGTCTGGCACCACTGGCCCGCCACCCAGCAGGACATCCTCCGGACCATCGCGGAGGTCGGCGGATTCGGCCGACGCAAGGTGGCGCACCTGGCCGCCGCCTGAGCTGTCTGGCTCCCACCGCACCGCCACACCGCCACACCGCCACCAGAAGACTGACGCAGGTGGGGTCTGAACGCTCCACAGCCGTTCAAACCCCGTATAGGGCAGGAATCTGGTGAGCGGGCCGGAGCCGGGTAGGGCAGGAATCTGGTGAGCGGGCCGTACACACTGCAGCCCCGGCTCACAGCACCGAGGCGAGGAAGCCCTTCAGGCGGTCGGACCCGGGGTGGTCGACGACCTGCTCGGGGGTGCCGCGCTCGAGGATGCGGCCCTCGTCCATGAACACCACCTGGTCGGCGACCTCGCGGGCGAAGCCCATCTCGTGGGTGACCACGACCATGGTCATGCCGTCGGCGGCGAGGTCCTTGAGCACGGCGAGCACCTCGGAGACCAGCTCCGGGTCCAGGGCGCTGGTGGGCTCGTCGAAGAGCATCAGCTCGGGGTCCATCGCGAGCGCCCGGGCGATCGCGACGCGCTGCTGCTGCCCGCCGGAGAGCTCCGCGGGGTAGTGGTCGGCGCGGTCGGCCAGTCCCACGCGCTCGAGCAGTGCGCGGGCCTTCTGCTCCGCCTCCGCCTTGGCCAGGCCGCGCACCTGCACCGGTGCCTCCATCACGTTCGCCAGCGCCGTGAGGTGCGGGAACAGGTGGAAGCGCTGGAAGACCATGCCGATGCGGGAGCGCTGGGCGGCGATCTGGGCGGAGGGGAGCTTCTGCCAGCGTCCGTCGGGCAGCGGGTCGGGCTGAAAGCCCTGCACCTCGCCGTCGATGAGGACGCGCCCAGCGGTGGGCTCCTCGAGCTGGTTGATGCAGCGCAGCAGAGTGGATTTGCCGGAGCCGGAGGGGCCCACCAGCACCGCCACCTCGCCGGCGCGCACGGTGAGGTCGCAGGCCCTCAGCACGTGCAGGTCGCCGAAGGACTTGTGGACCGCCTCGACCTCGATGACGGGACGGGGCGGGGCGGCGGGAGTCCAGTCGGTGCCGGGCACGGGGTTCTCGGGGGTCTGGGTCATCACAGCTCCACCTCCGGGAGCGGGTCGTTCGGGGTGGTGCCGGCACGGTTCACGGCGGCCTGGCGGGAGCGTCCGCCGCGGCCGGTGGTCGGGGTGCGGGCATCGAAGCCGCGACCGAAGTACTTCTCCAGGTAGTACTGGCCCACCATCAGCACGCTGGTGATCGCCAGGTACCACAGCGCCGCGACGATCAGCAGCGGGATCGGGGTGAACAGCTTGTTGGCGATGCCGTTGGTGGCGAAGGTGAGGTCGAGGGTGAAGGGCACCGCGAGCACCAGCGAGGTGGTCTTCAGCATGCCGATGGTCTCGTTGCCCAGCGGCGGGACGATCACCCGCATGGCCTGCGGGACGATGATCCGGCGCAGGATCGTCCCGTCGCTCATGCCCAGCGCCTTCGACGCCTCGGACTGGCCCCGGTCCACGGAGTTCAGGCCGGAACGGATGATCTCGGCGAGATAGGCGCCCTCGTTCAGCCCCAGTCCGATCACGGCGGCCCAGAAGGCGGTGAGCAGGTCGCGGGTGGAGAAGCTCAGCAGCTCGGGGCCGAAGGGCACGCCGATCACGATCTTGGGGACGATCACGGTGAACAGGCCCCAGAACACCAGCTGGGTGTACACCGGGATGCCGCGGAAGACGAAGATGTACGCCCAGCTCACGCCGCGCAGCACCGGGTTCTCGCTGCGGCGCATGATCGCGGCGGTGAGCGCCACGGCGGTGCCCAGCACCATCGACGCGGCGGTCAGCAGCAGCGTCCAGCCGACGCCCTGGATCACCTTGACGTCCAGCAGATAGGTGGCCACGGTGCCCCAGGCGAGCACCGGGTTGGTCACCAGGAACCAGAGCAGGCCGAGGGCCAGCACGGCCACGACGACGGCGGAGATCCAGGTGCCGGGCCGCGAGGCGGCCTTGGCACGGATGGGCATGAATCCCTGCGTGGTGGACGGCGGTTCCGACGGGACGGGGGTCTGGGTGATGCTCACGGCTGGGGGTTCACTTCCGAGGTCGGGATCATGCCGGCGTCATTGCCCCATGCAGCGAGGATGCGCTCCATGTGGCCGTCGTCGATGAGGTGCTGGAGGGCGGCGCGCAGCGCTTCGGCCAGCTCGGGCTGGTCCTTGGCGACGACGATGCCGTTCAGCGCGGACTCCTCGATCTCGCCGATCGCCTCGAGGGTGCCGCGGGAGCGGGCGACGGCGTAGGCGGCGACCGGGGAGTCGGCCATCAGGATGTCGCCCTTGCCGCCGGCGACGTTGGTCGCCGCATCGGAGTTCGAGGTGTAGGCGAGGATGTCAAAGGCGGTCTGCCCGGCGTCGCGGCACTCCTGCGAGCGCTCGATCGAGAGCTCCTCCTGGTAGGTGCCGACCTGCAGGGCGACCCGCTTGCCGCAGAGATCCTCGGGGTGGATGTCGTAGGGGTTGCCGGCCTTGACGGCGTAGGCGATCCCGGCCTGGAAGTAGGAGACCATCGTGACCGCCTCGAGCCGCTCGGCGTTGACGGTGAAGCTCGAGATGCCGAGGTCGTAGGTGGAGCCGACGGCGGGGATGATCTGCGCGAACACCGCCGCCTCGGTGCGGGTGGACAGCCCCAGCACGGCACCGACCGCGGCGAGGATGTCGATGTCGTAGCCGATCGCCTCGCCGCTGGAGCCGACGAACTCGCCGGGGGCGTAGTTCAGTGCGGCGCCGTTGATCAGCTCGCCGCGCTCACGGATCTCTGCGGGCACGAGGTCCGCGATCTCGGGGACCTCCTCGATGCCGGAGAGGTCCACCTCGGGCACGGCGTTCGATGCGGCGTCCAGGCGCTCGGAGGCGTGGGTGCAGGAGGCCAGCGCCGGGGTGAGCACGCCCGTGGCGAGCAGCAGGGGTGCGGCGCGCAGCAGGGTGCGCCGACGGGGCCGGGAGAACGTCACCGATGAATAGTATTCACGTCTCTGCATGGAAACAAGTTGCTGTCGCGTGCTTCACCGTCGGCCGCCCTCACCCCTCCAGCGCCATCCCGTCGGTGGTCGTCGCGACCTCCTCTTCGGCGTCGATGTCCACCGCGGCGCCCTCGAACTGGGAGCGGTACAGCCGGGCGTAGGCGCCGCCGAGGGCGAGCAGTTCGTCGTGGTCGCCCTGCTCGACGATGTCCCCGGCCTCCATCACCAGGATCAGGTCCGCATCGCGGATGGTGGAGAGGCGATGGGCGATGACGAAGCTGGTGCGGCCCTCGCGCAACCGGTTCATCGCCTGCTGGACCAGCACCTCGGTGCGGGTGTCCACGCTCGAGGTGGCCTCGTCCAGGATCAGCAGGTTGGGCCGGGCCAGGAACGCGCGGGCGATGGTGACCAGCTGCTTCTCGCCGGCGGAGAGGGTGGATTCGTCATCGTCCACGACCGTGTCGTAGCCGTCCGGCAGCTGGCGCGCGAAGTCGTCGACGTGGGTGGCGCGGGCCGCCTCGATGACCTCGTCGTCGCTCGCATCGAGCCGGCCGTAGCGGATGTTCTCCATGAGGCTGCCCTTGAACAGCCAGGTGTCCTGGAGGACCATGCCGGTGCGCTCGCGCAGCTGGGCGCGGGTGAGGTCGCGGATGTCGATCCCGTCGATCGTGATCCGGCCGCCGCCGACCTCGTAGAACCGCATCACCAGGTTCACCAGGGTGGTCTTGCCGGCTCCCGTCGGCCCTACGATCGCGACCGTGTGGCCGGGGTCCGCGACCAGCGAGAGGTCCGTGATCAGTTCACGGTCGGGGCTGTAGGAGAAGGCGACGTGCTCGAACTCGACGCGACCCTCGCGGATGCCCGCCGCGGCGGTGTCGACGGTGGTCTCGGGCTCCTGCTCCTCGGCATCCAGCAGCTCGAAGACCCGCTCGGCGCTGGCCACGCCGGACTGCAGCAGGGTCGCCATCGAGGCGACCTGGGACAGCGGCTGGGTGAACTGGCGGGAGTACTGGATGAAGGCCTGCACATCGCCGAGGGTGAGCTGGCCGGAGACGATCCGCAGCCCGCCCACGATCGCGACGAGGACGTAGGACAGGTTCCCCACGAACATCATCAGCGGGTTGATCAGGGAGGAGACGAACTGGGCACCGAAGGTGGCGCGGAACAGGGTCTCGTTGCGCTCCTCGAAGCGGGCGGCGATCTCGTCGCGGCGACCGAAGACGGTCACCAGCGCGTGGCCGGTGTACGCCTCCTCCACCTCGGAGTTCACCACGCCGGTGGCATCCCACTGCTGTGCGAACAGCTTCTGCGCACGCTTGCCGACCACCCCGGTGACCACCAGCGCCACCGGGATCACGGCGAGCGCGATCAGGGACAGCTGCCAGGAGAGGGTCAACATCATGACCAGCACGCCGAACACCATCAGGATCGAGTTGACCAGGCCCGTGACGGTGTTCATCAGGGTGTTCTGGATGTTGTCGATGTCGTTGGTGACGCGGGAGAGGATCTCCCCTCGCTTCATCCGATCGAAGTAGGCCAGCGGCAGCCGGTGCAGCTTCTCCTCCACCTCGCGGCGCAGTCGCCAGACCATGCGGTAGATGATGCGGTTCAGCGCGACGCCCTGGACCCACATCAGCAGCGCGGAGACGGCGAAGAGGCCGACGGCGAGGGCGAGGGTCTGATGCAGCGCGGTGAAGTCGATGCCCTGGCCGGGGGTGAGGGTCATCCCCGAGAGCATGTCCGCGAACTGGTCCTCGCCCTCCGCGCGCAGCTGCGCGATCACGTCGGCCGGTTCGGCACCTGCCGGGAGGTTCTTCGAGATCAGCCCGGTGAAGATGATATCGGTGGCGCGGCCGAGGATGCGCGGGCCCACCACGCTGAACGCCACCGAGACGACGCCGACCAGGATCGCAGCCAGCAGATAGAAGCGCTCGGGGCCCATCTCGCGCACCAGGCGCTTGGTGGAGGGCCAGAAGTGGCGGGCGCTCTGGCCGGGCCGCAGCCCGCGGGTCGCATCCTTCTCCGCGGCGATCTCCGCGGCGGTCGAGGCCTCGTCACCGGCCGGGGTCGCAGGGGCCTGCGAGCCGATCGGCGGCGCCTGCTCCTCGGGGCCGTGGGCGTCAGGACCGTGGGAGTCGGGGCCGTGGGCGTCGTTCTTCGCAGCATTCATCACGCCACCTCCTCCTCGACGCCCTGCGAGCGGACGATCTCCTGATAGGTCTCCGAGTTCTCGAGCAGCTCGGCGTGAGTGCCCTGGGCGACGACGCGACCGTTGTCCAGCACCAGGATCAGGTCCGCGCCGGTGATGGTCGAGATCCGCTGGGCGACGATCAGCATCAGCGCATCCCGGGTCTCCGGGACCAGCGCCGCGCGCAGCCGGGCGTCGGTGGTGAGATCCAGCGCGCTGAAGGAGTCGTCGAACAGGTACAGCGAGGGCTTCGCGGCCAGGGCCCGGGCGATGCACAGCCGCTGCCGCTGCCCGCCGGAGACGTTGGTGCCGCCCTGGGCGATCGGGGACTCCAGCTCGGTGGGCATCGCGGCGACGAAGTCACGGCCCTGGGCGACGGTCAGCGCATGCCACAGCTCCTGCTCGTCGGCCGAGGGGTTGCCGAACCGCAGGTTCGAGGCGATGGTGCCGGAGAACAGGTAGGGCCGCTGCGGGACCAGGCCCACCCGGTCCCAGAGCACGCGGGCATCCAGGTCGCGCACATCGTGCCCGTTCAGCAGCACCCGGCCCTCGCTCGCGTCCATCAGGCGGGGCACCAGGTTGATCAGGGTGGTCTTGCCGGCGCCGGTGCCGCCGATGATTGCGACGCTCTGCCCGGCGCGGGCGGAGAAGGAGATGTTCTCCAGCACCGGGCGTTCGGCGCCCGGATAGGTGAAGGAGACGTCCTCGAAGGTGAGCTCGATCGGTCCCTCGAGATCGCGGACGCCGTCCGTGCGCTGGTGGACGCTGGTCTCGGTGCCCAGCACCGCGGAGATGCGCTCGGCGGAGACCATCGCGCGCGGGATCATCATCGTCATGAAGGTCGCCATCATCACCGCGATGAGGATCTGCATCAGGTAGGCGATGAAGGCCGTGATCGAGCCGACCTGCATCTCGCCCGCATCGATGCGGGGAGCGGCCACCAGCAGCACCATCACGCTGGAGACGTTGAGGATGAGCATGATGAGCGGGTTGATGAGGATCGTCAGCAGGCCGATGCGACGGTTGAGGTCCGTGAGCTGGTCGTTGACCACCGCGTAGCGCTCGCGCTCACGATCCTCGCGCACGAAGGCGCGCAGCACGCGGATGCCGGTGATCTGCTCGCGCAGCACGGAGTTGATGTCGTCGATCTTCCCCTGCATCTGCTTGAACAGCGGTGCCGCCCGGGCGATCAGGATGCCGACGGCCACCAGCATCACCGGCACCATCACGGCGATCAGCCAGGCCATTCCCGGTTCCACCCGCAGTGCGAGGACGACGCCTCCGATGCCGGTCACCGGCGCCTGGACCAGCATGTTCAGCGAGAAGAAGACCAGCATCTGCACCTGCTGGACATCATTCGTGGAGCGGGTGATCAGCGAAGGGGTGCCGAACTCGGCGAGCTCTCGCGGGGAGAAGGAGGCCACCTGCGAGAACACGGTGGAGCGCAGGTCCTTGCCGACCCGCATCGCGGAGCGGGCGGCGAAGAAGTTCGCGGCGACCAGCGCGATGATGTTGCCGAAGGAGATGACCAGCATCAGCCGGCCCAGCTGCCAGATCACCGGGATGTCGGCCTGGGCGACGCCGTCGTCGATGATGTCGGCGTTCAGGGTGGGCAGGTAGAGAGCGGCCAGCACGCCGACGGTCTGGAGGAGCATCACCAGGAGCACCCAGATCCAGTACGGCTTGAGGGCCCCGAGCACCAGACGCAGCAGGGTCACGAGCTTCCTTCCGAGAGGCCGCCGACCGGGGCTCGGCGGGGCGACCCGGGAAGCATAGGCCTTCCACCCGCTGTCCGGCATCCGACTTCGGTCTGATCCGCGCACGGCAGAACCCGCTGGCGCCGGGTGGCGGTGACCACGTCCGCCGGGGCTCCTCAGGGCTCGTCGTCTACCGTGGGCCGGGTGAATCGTCCCGTCCAACGTCTCGTCATCATCGTGCTCGCGCTCCTGCTGGTGGTCCCCCTCGGGGTGATGGGCCTCGGTGGACTGCTGGGCCCGCGCGGCGAGGACCAGGCCGGGGAGAGCCCGGCGGTCGAGGACCCCGAGGACCGGCCGACGGCGGACCCCGCCGAGCAGCCGCCGCGTCCGGAGCTGCCCCGGCCGGAGGAGCCCGCCGGTCTCACCACGCAGAGCGCCGAGGGCGCCGAGGCGACGCTCACGTACCTGCTGGAGTCCTACGACTACATGATGAGCAGCGGCGACACCTCTGTGTGGGAGAGCTCCGTGGACCCGGGGTGCGAGGTGTGCGTGCGCTTCCTGGACAACGCCGAAGTGCTCGCCGACCAGGGTGGCTACTTGATCGACGGTGCTTTCGACGTGCACTCGACGACCTTCTCCGGGACGGGTGAGCCGCCGGCGACCGGCACCGCGGTCGCCCAGTTCACGCAGGAGGAGTCCATCCTGGTGGATGATCCGTCTCTGCAGGCCAACCAGCTGGCCTCCGTCACGGGGCAGCTGATCGCCACGCTCGCCTGGGATGGCGAGCGGTGGCGCGTCACCGA
>JAKDNE010000350.1 GCA_030451965.1 Brachybacterium sp.
CCGACCGAGCCGTCCGCCCCGGCAGACCCCGGCCCCGCCGTAGGGAATGAGTAGGCGATGCCACACACCGACGACACCACAACCACGGGCGCCGGCGAACTGGTGCCGGTGAAGTTCTCCCGCCTCACCCGCCGCGGCCTCATCCTGGGCCTGTCGCCGTCACAGATGATCGCCCTCGGCACAGGTGGTGCGTCCCTGATCGGGGCGCTCTACGCCGGCGGCGGCATCCTCATCGCCTACTCCGCCCCGATCTGGGCGGCCGCGATCGCCCTGACCTGGGTGAAAATCAGCGGCCGGGCCCTGGTCGAATGGATACCCGTCTGCGCCTGGTGGGTCTGGCGCACCACCGGCGGACAGCTCCTCTACCGGCGCCGGCTCGTCGCTCCGAGACCTGCGGGCACGCTCGCGCTGCCCGGCGACATGTCGAGGTTGCGCGAGTACACCGACCCTGAGACCGGGGCGGGGATGATCCACGACCCGACCGCGAACACGCTCACCGTGGTGGTTTCGGTGACGCATCCGGCGTTCGTGCTGCTGGACCCCTCCGAGCAGCACCGCCGCGTCACCGCCTGGGGCCGGGTGCTCGCCACGATCTGCCGCTCCGGCCGGGTCGCCACCCTCCAAATGCTGGAACGCACCCTGCCCGATTCGGGGCAGGGGCTCGCCGAATGGTGGGCCGAGCACGGCACCCACGACAGCTCCTGGGCCTCTGCCACCTATGCAGAGTTGATTGACCGGGCCGGGCCCGCCGGGGAACGCCACGCCACCACGCTGTCGCTGTCTCTGGATATGAAGGCAGCCGGCCGGCAGATCCGCACCGCCGGCGGCGGCCTCCGTGGGGCGGCGAACGTGCTCCGCCAGGAGATGACCACCCTCCTCTCCGCGCTCCGCGCCGCCGACCTCACCCCCTCCGGCTGGCTGACCACCGGGGAGATCGCGGTGATGCTGCGCACCGCCTACGACCCCGCCATCGGGCCGACCCTGGAACGCCACGGACAACTCGGCCAGGACCTCGCCACCGCCGGCCCCGTCGCCGTCGCCGAGACCTGGGACAGGTTGCGCACCGACTCCGGCTACCACGCCGTGCTGTGGATCAGCGAATGGCCCCGCGCGATGGTTTACCCCGGGTTCCTCGCACCCGTGACCTTGTCGACGGGGATACAACGCTCGATCTCCCTGATCTGCACACCGCTCCGCACCGACCAGGCCGTCCGCGACATCCGCAAGAAGAAGGTGGAATACATCAGCGACCGCGCCCAGCGGGCGAAGATCGGACAGATCCAGGACGCCTCCCAAACCGCCGAATACGAGGACGTGCTGCGTCAAGAAGCCGACCTGACCGCCGGGCACGGGGTGCTGCGCTACACCGGCCTGATCGCCGTCACCGCTCCGACCGTCGAGGAGCTCGACACCGCGGTCGCCGCGATCGAGCAGGCCGCGATCCAGGCCTCCTGCGAAACCCGGCGCCTGGTCGGGCAGCAGGCTGCCGCGTTCACCGCCGCCGCCCTGCCCATCGCCCGCCGCATCTAACACCGGACGCGCCGGTGTGCGGGTGGGTGCACCTGGGGAGCACAGCGCCCCGACCCCTTCACCTCCGGGGTCGGGGCGCTGTCCTGTTCACCCCTGACGTGAAAAGAGGTCATCATGCCGACGTTCCACGACCCTGCCGCCGATGCCCGCGAAGCCGCTGAGGCCTTGCGTGGGCTCGCGCACGCCACGGCCGCCATCGAGGACCCGCGCGCGATGTATGAGGTCATGGGGAACCTGCTGGCCAGCACGCGATATCTGGCTCAGGTCACCGATCAGCTCGCCCAGAATCATCACCGCAATGCGGCACGAGCGACGACCGATCACGGTGATCGGCTCGCCGCACGGACGCTCATCAGCGACACGATCGACGCGCTGCGCACCGCGTCCGCCCGCCTGGATCAGGCCGAAGTCTCCCTCGACCAGGCGTCCGGGAAGGCGGGGCAGATCGCGTGGAAGCCCGACGATCTGCAGCACCGGTGGGTCAGCATCGTGTTCCTCCAAGGCGAGGAGGCCGACCCGGTGAGGGAGATCATCGACCGGCAGGGCGCCGACGCCGCGATCGCCTACCTCGCAGGTTGGGACTACGGCGAGGAGACGGTCAGCGATGCGATGGAGAACGGGTACGTCTACGACACTGCCCCGCAGAGCGTCGCCGACCGGCTCGTCACCTCCGGCGACTACGCCCTCACCTACAGCACGCACCTGGGCTACGTGGGCCTGTCCCGCCGTATCGACGCCCCCAATCCTGAGGCTCCGGCCTCCGGCACCACCACCCCGCCCGTCCCGGAGGCCGAGCCGCGGCGGGGGCGGCATCGCAGGCCAGCACTGTCGGAGGGGACGTCGTCGTGGTTCCGGCCGGATGCGGTCGATGAGGTAGCTGAGAACCGGGGGCTGTTCCGGTGAGCGGCGACCGCGAGAAGCTGCACTCCGCCGTCCTCGTCGCACCCGCGAAAGAGCGGCGCAGGCTGCGCAAGCAGCGCCGCGCCGCCGCTGCGGAGCTCGTCGCCGAACAGCGCCAGAACGAACGGGCGCAGGTGCGGGAGAAGAAGGCTGCCGAGCGGGACGAGCGGCGGGCGACCCGGTATCTGCCCGCCGCCGGCGAGCCCGGCCCCGCCACGCTGCGCACGCCGGGCCGATTCCGGCTCCCGAAGCATCAGGACACCTCGGCGATGTTGGCGGGTGCGTATCCGTTCCTCGCCGAAGGCGGCCTCGGCTCCCAGGGCGTGTTCATCGGCCAAGACCTCTACTCCGGCGGCTCGTTCGTCTACGACCCCTGGGTGCTATATGCCAACGGGGTCATCACAGCCCCGAACGTCGTCGTCGCCGGCATCGTGGGCTCCGGCAAATCCTCGCTCGCCAAGAGCCTGTACACCCG
Source organism: Brachybacterium sp. (assembly GCA_030451965.1). Taxonomy (GTDB): domain Bacteria; phylum Actinomycetota; class Actinomycetes; order Actinomycetales; family Dermabacteraceae; genus Brachybacterium. The sequence goes on from JAKDNE010000350.1 coordinate 2,906, forward strand.
CTCGCTCGGATTCGGGCGCCGCGTCTACATTCCCGGCGACCCGAAAGGCGAACACACCGCCGTCGCGGAGGCTGTCGGGGGCCGGGCGATCAAGCTCGGCCACGGCCTGCCCTCCCGCCTAAACCCCCTCGATGAGGGCTACCGGCCGGCCGGGATGAGCGAGGAGCAATGGACCG
>JAKDNE010000033.1 GCA_030451965.1 Brachybacterium sp.
CGGTGGGTGTCCTGCGGGGCCGCCGCGGTGAGGCACCGCGACGGCCCGTCCGGGAGTGAACCCCGGCTGCGGGCCGGGCCGGGCCTCAGAAGGAGCCGACGGCCGAGACCAGGGCGAGCAGTGCGATCACGGTGATCACCGGCGCGACGATGGTGACCATGGCGAGGTCCTTGTAGGACTGCCGATGCGTCATCCCGCAGACCAGCAGCAGCGTGACCACCGCACCCGAGTGGGGCAGGGTGTCCAGGCCGCCGGCCGCGATCGCGGTGAGGCGGTGCATCGCCTCGAGGCTGACGCCCTGGTCGATCGCCATCGTGCGCAGCTGCTCGCCGAAGGCGTTCAGCGCGATCGTCATGCCACCGGAGGAGGAGCCGGTGATCGCCGCGGTGACCGATGTCGACACCACCGAGGTGACCAGGGCGTTCCCACCCATGCCGAAGACCGCATCACGGATCACCGTGAAGCCCGCCACGGAGGCGATGACCGCGCCGTACCCGACCTCGGAGGCCGTGGAGAAGATCGGCAGCATCGACCCCTTCACGCCCTCCACGAAGGAGGAGCGCAGCTCGCCGAAACGGCTCGGGTGCAGCGCCACCACGGTGAGCACCGCTGCGAGGAGGGCCAGGATCACGGCCCAGATGCCGGCGCGGGTGTCCAGGTCGATCCCGCCGTACTTCTCCTCGGAGAGGTAGCCCCATTCCATCGCCGGGAAGATCACCAGGGTGCAGCCGAAGTTCACCACGAACACCACCAGCAGCGGCAGGAAGGGCACCCAGCGGTTCGTCGGGGTGAAGGTCGCCGTCGCGGTCATCGCCCCGGCGGAGCCGGCCTCGTCGGCCGGGCCGCTGTCCGGGGAGTCGGTGGCGACGGCCGTCCCCCGCGGGGTGGCGGGGGAGGTCTCGGCGTCGGTAGAGGTGCTCGAGCCGGTGCCGGAGCCGCCGCGACCGAGCGCTCGCTGCAGGATGCCCACACGGGCCGCGGACGCGCTGCCGCGACCTGATCTCGCGCCGCCCCCGCGGGGGCGCTCGGGGGACTCGAAGTGCTCACCGGAAGCGATCAGCGTCTTGCGGCGGTACTCGAGCCACGTCAGGCCCAGGCCGAAGATCAGCACCGTGCCGATCAGGCCGAGGCCGGGCGCGGCGTAGGTGCTGGTGCCGAAGAACTGGCCGGGGATGATGTTCTGGATCTGCGGGGTGCCCGGCAGAGCGGTCATGGTGAAGGTGAAGATGCCCAGCGCGATGGTCGCGGGGATCAGTCGCTTGGGGATGTCGGCGACCCGGAACAGCTCGCGGGCCAGCGGGAACATCACGAAGGCGACGACGAACAGGCTGATGCCGCCGTAGGTCATGAGGGCGGAGGTGATGACGGTCGCGGCCATCGCGCCGCGCACGCCGATCGCCCCGGAGACGGTGCGGGCGATGGACTCGGCGAAGCCGGTGACCGTCATCAGCACGCCGAAGGTGGCGCCCAGCAGGAAGACGGGGAAGTAGCTGCCGATGTAGCCGGCCATCGCCGGCATGAAGACCTCGGTGTAGGAGGCGAGGATCGGGGCGCCGGAGAGCAGCAGGGCGAGGGCGGCGCAGAGCGGAGCGGCGATGATCACGGGTACGCCGCGGTAGGCGAGCGTGATCAGCAGCGCGAGGGACAGGATGATGCCGATGATCCCCAGGACCATGGGTGACTCCTCGTGGGGCGGGGGAGACCGCCGTCCTCGGTGACGGCGGTGCGCGGGACGAGCCCCGGTGGGGGCGCAGGACCTGCCGATGGGGGAGCGTCCAGCTCCCTGCCGAGGCACCATTGCAGGCTGGAAGAACCCTCACACGCCTCCGGCCGGGCTCGCCTCGTCGCAGCGACCAACGCCCTGGCGCCCGTTTCGTAGCCGGTGACGAAGAGCTACGGGGCCTCGGGGCCGTGCGGCGACGCGGAGGCGGCGGTCAGCGCCCAGCTCACCTCGATCAGGTCCTCCGGATCGTGCAGGTCGGCGCCGGTCAGCTCCTGGAACCGCTTGAGCCGGTAGCGCAGGGTGTTCACGTGCACCGGGATCGATGCGGCGGCTCGCGGGATGCTCAGCCCGTGCGCCAGGTAGGCGCGGACGGTCTCGAGCAGGAACTGTCCGAACTCACCCTCGGACTCCAGCGGCTGAAGGTGCCGGCGGCGCAGCAGTGCGGTGGCCTCGGGGCTCGCGGTGATGCCCATCCGCCAGGAGAGCGTCTCGAGGTCGGCGACGCCCCGGTGGCCCACCCGCAGCGCGGTCTCCAGCACGCGCGTCGCCGCGGCGAAGGACTCCGGCAGGTTCTCCAGGGTGCCGGCGGGGCCGAGCGCGAGCGTCGTGCCCACCGGCTCCACCCCGGGCTCCGGCGCGCCGATCACCACCCCCACCTCGGCGGTGCCGTGCGGTGTGCTCAGTGCCGTGACGCCGGCGCGCTCGGCCCAGCCCTGGATCCGTCGGCCGACGTCGACGCGGTGGTCATGCCGGGGTGCGGCCAGTGCCCGCACCCCCTGGTCGCCGACGCCGTAGGCCGCCGCACCGCTGCGCAGCTCGGTGCGGGGCAGCCCGGTCATCACCGCGTCGATGATCCAGCGGGAGCGCCGGCCGGAGTCGGCGACGGCCTCGGCGAGGGACCGTTCCTGATGGGCGATCACCGCGCGGGTGGAGAACGCGTCACCGAGGGACCACAGCAGGTTCGCGCCGGCGAGCACCTCCTCGGCGGACATCCCGTGCTCCGGGGCCAGTCGCTGCAGGCGTCCCAGGATCACTGTCATGCACAGTCGGAACCCCGCCAGCACGCTGCCGAGCGGCACCCCCTGCCCCATCCGCTCGAGCGCGAGCTCCTCCGCCTCGTCGATCTGCGTTGCATCGGGTGCGGCACCGCTGCGGAGGGTGCGGATGCTGAGGCCGATGTTGCGGTGGATCGATGCCTCGAGCGAGGCCGCCGGGACCTCGTCGTAGCCGGGCAGGGCCTCGCGGATCGCGGTCGTGGTCTCCGGGACCAGCGCCGCATCATCCTCGAGGGCGTCGAGGATCCGGTGCAGGGGCTCACCGGCGGCGGGCGGATGCGTCATCGGGCTCCTCGCTCCTTCGTGGTGAGTGTCTGCAGTGAGGGGGGCTCAGCATGCCGCCGCCGGGACGTCACGCCGCGGCGATGGCCTCCTCGAGGGAGCCGGGCGCGATGAGGTCCCCGGTGAACTGCTCGCCGTCGATGAACACCGCCGGGGTGCCCTGGGTGGTCGACTGCGCCGCGGGTTCGACGACGTCCTGGATCCAGGGGAGGTAGGTGCCCTCGGTGAGGCACTCGCCGACCTCCAGGCCGGTGGCCTCCGAGATCCGCGTGTCCAGCTCGGCGTCGCTCAGGCCGGCGGCGTCGGGCTGGTCCGTGAACAGCGCGGTCTCGGCCGCGGACCACTGGGCCGGGTCCTCGGCGTATGCGCAGACGGCGGCGTTCGCTGCGCGCCCGGAGTAGCCCGCCGGTGTCGAGCTCGCGTCGAGCATCGGCCGCGGGTGCATGCGCAGCGTGATCTCGCCGTCCTGGGCCAGTCGGGCCAGGTCCTCGCCCTGGGCGTCATGGAAGGTGGCGCAGTGCGGGCACAGGAAATCGATGTACACCTCGACGACGGGCCCGTCCTCGCTCGTGCTCACCTCGAGGTACGGCTGGTCCGCTGCGACGCCGGGCGGGAGCACGAGCTCGCCGCCCCCGGACGTCTCCTCCGGGTGCGTCCCGGGGGCCGTGTCGGGGCTCGTGTCGGGACTGGAGGAGTTCCAGAACGTGACGCCGCCGATGACGACCACGAGCACGATCACCAGCAGGGCGGCGAGGCATGTGATGCCGGCGACGATGCCGATGATGAGCGGGGTGCGAGAGCGGGGTGCGGCCATGCGCTCAGCCTATCGGCGGGTCCTGCCGGCGGTCCCACTTCCCCCGGGGTACCTGCAACCCGTAGTATCAGGAACGTCGGGCAGTGCGCATCTCGCCGTCCCGGCCGGCAACCGCCGCAGACATCGCCGTCGAAGGAGAATCCTCGTGCCCGAGGCCGTCATCGTCGCCACCGCCCGCTCACCCATCGGCCGTGCCCGCAAGGGATCGCTGAAGGACATCCGCCCCGACGACCTCGTGGGCCAGATGATCCAGACGGCGCTGGACCAGGTGCCGCAGCTGGATCCGACCACGATCGACGATCTGCAGCTGGGCTGCGCGATCCCCGAGGGCCAGCAGGGCGGGAACCTCGCCCGCACCGTCGCCGTCCGCCTCGGCCTGGACACCGTGCCCGGTGCGACCGTGACCCGCTTCTGCGCCTCCTCGATCCAGACCACCCGCGCCGCCTTCCACGCGATCGCCTCCGGAGAGGCCCGCGCGGTGATCTCCGCCGGCGTCGAGTCGATCTCGATGAGCAGCGGCAAGCTCATGGAGGAGGACTCCCGCGACCCGCTGTTCCAGGGCGCCTGGGAGCGCACCGCACAGCGCGCCACGCGCGAGATCCCCGCCCCCTGGCACGATCCGCGGGAGGACGGCGAGCTGCCCGACGCCTACATCGCCATGGGCCAGACCGCCGAGAACGTCGCCGAGCTGCGCGGCGTGAGCCGCCAGGCGCAGGACGAGTACGCGGTGCGCTCCCAGAACCGTGCCGAGGCCGCCATCGCCTCCGGCTTCTACGAGCGGGACATCACCCCCGTCACCCTGCCCGACGGCACCGTGGTCGGCGCCGACGACTCCCCGCGCGCCGGCGTCACCCTCGAGGCCGTGGGCTCACTCGACCCCGTCTTCCGGCCCGAGGGGACCATCACCGCCGGCAACTGCTGCCCGCTGAACGACGGCGCCGCAGCGCTCGTGGTGATGGAAGCCGGGTATGCGGAGGAGCTGGGCATCACCCCGCTGGCCCGCGTCATCGCGACCGGCGTCTCCGGCCTCAGCCCCGAGATCATGGGGCTCGGCCCCGTCGAGGCGACCCGCCGGGCGCTCGCGCTCGCCGACATGACCATCGAGGACATCGACCTCGTCGAGTTCAACGAGGCCTTCGCCGCACAGGTGCTGCCCGCCGCCGAGGACCTCGGCATCGACCACGACAAGCTCAACGTCCACGGCGGAGCGATCGCGCTCGGCCACCCCTGGGGCTCCACCGGCGCCCGCATGACCACCACCCTGCTGCACGGCCTGCAGGAGCGCGAGGGCCGCTACGGCCTGGCGACCCTGTGCGTCGGCGGCGGCCAGGGCATGGCCCTCATCATCGAAAGGATCTACTGATGACCAGCAACGACCCCAGCGGCTGGGACGCACCTGCTCCCGGCCACATCTCCCTCGGCGGCAATCCCGGCAGCCCCGATGACGCGCGCTCCGACTCGGTCGTCACCGACCGCGCCGTCGTCTCCGCTCCCGACGCCGCCGCCTCGACCCCCGCCGAGCTGCTGCCCGCCGTCGCCGACCACTACTCCCTGTTCCAGGACGTCGCCGGTGAGGACCTCGCGGCCTGGGCGGACGCCCGCTCGCTGGCCGCCGAGGTGCTGCCGCAGATCAACGACTGGTGGGACCGCGGCGAGTACCCGATCGAGCTGATCGCCCGGCTCGGCGAGCTCGACCTGCTCACCGACGGCCTCGACGTGCCCGGCCACCGCACCCTCTCCCCGCTCGCGACCGGGCTGGTGAACATGGAGCTCTCCCGGATCGACGGGAGCGTGGGCACCATGGTCGGCGTCCAGGGCGGCCTCGCCCTGCGCTCGATCATGCTGCTGGGCTCCGCGGAGCAGAAGCAGCGCTGGGCCGAGCCGCTGGTCACCGGCGCCGAGCACGGCGCCTTCGCCCTCACCGAGCCCGACCACGGCTCCGACTCCGTGTCGCTGGAGACGGTCGCCCGCCGCGATGGCGAGGACTGGGTGCTCTCGGGCCAGAAGCGCTGGATCGGCAACGGCGTCGGCTGCCATGTCTCGGTGGTGTGGGCACGGGTCGATGACGAGTCCCAGCCCGAGCTGCACGGCCAGGTCAGCGGGTTCCTCGTGGACCAGTCCCTGCCCGGCTACGAGGCCGAGGTGATCCGCGGCAAGGTCGCCCTGCGCGCCATCCACCAGGCCCACATCACCCTCACCGACGTGCGGGTGCCGCTGGATCAGCGCCTGCCCGGTGCCCGCTCCTTCAAGGACACCTCCGTCATCCTCTTCGCCACCCGCGCCGGGGTCGCCTGGGGCGCGCTCGGCCACGCCCTGGCCTGCTACGAGGCCGCGCTCGAGCATGCCTCGACACGGATCCAGTTCGGCCGGCCGCTCGCCAAGGCACAGAATGTCCAGGTGCGACTGGCGTCGATGCTGCAGACGCTGACCTCGATGCAGCTGCACTGCGTGCGCCTCGCAGAGCTCGAGGCCGCCGGCACCATCCGCCCCGAGCAGGCGTCGCTGGCGAAGGTGCACAACACCCGCGCCGCCCGGGAGATCGCCTCCGACGCCCGCGACATGCTCGGCGGCTCCGGGATCCTGCTGGAGAACCGCGTGGTGCGCCACCGCAGCGACATCGAGGCCCTGCACACCTACGAGGGCACCGACACCATGCAGTCGCTCATCGTGGGCCGGTCGATCACGGGGGTCAGCGCCTTCGCGTGACGAGCCGGGCATCTCCGGCCGAGGACGCCGGTCCTCGGCGGCCTCGGCCGGGAGGGGGTGCTGGAGCCGCTTCGGCGTCGATCAGCTCTCGGGATCCTCTGAGATCGTGACGTTCTGGAACCGCTCCCGGTACTCCTCCTCGGTCAGGACCAGCTCTCCGGGCTTGTGCACGTCGTCGTCCGATTGGAAGCCTCCGTCCGGGCCCCACGGGTTCTGCAGCACGACATGGCCGTCCTCCGTCACGTCGGTGACCACGTACACATGGGTGCTCACGGTGTCTCGGGGTACGGCGCCATCTCTATCGCTCCAGGACTCCGCGTCGAACAGCCCGCCCTCACCGTCGCGGGGCCCGGTGTCCGCGACGACCACATGCCCGGCGGCGAGCTCATCCCGGAGCTGGTCGATCGAGGGCTCGTCGTCGTACGTCCTCGTGTCCTGGCCGGTGAGGGTGAACATCGGATCTGCCGCGTGTCCGCCATTCTCGATCTCTCCGTACCCTCCGCGGTGTGATGCGTAGGCGGTCTCGACGATCGACATGGTCGAGATGTCGCCGTTGCTGTCACGGACTCCGTTCCCGGCGACCTCCGGGTCGACTGTCACGATCCTCTCCTGCACGCGTCCCAGGAAGTCCTTCTCGTAGAAGCGCACGTGGTACTGGCCGTCCTCGAACCAGACGTTCTCCTCGAGGAAAGCGGGGTTCGTCCGTGCCACCGCGGCCAAGGGCGCGAGGAAGAAGCAATCGCCCATCCCACCCTGAGTGATGCCCTCTGCATCTCGCCGAATCGCTGCCGGATCGCCGACGTCGTCCTGTACACCGGCCGGGACGGCGACGGGGTCCCCACTGTCTTCGGTCGTCTTCGGCGACGAGCGATCGCCGCCCCCGCCCGGGCCGACGGCCGCCGAGCCGTCCGCGGCGCTCGCCGCGTCCTGCTCCTCCGCGTCAGACCGTGCTCGCCGGCCCAGCGTGCCTAGGAGCTCGACAGCGTGTGCGCCGGGGTGCTCGACCTGGGCCGAGAAGGCGCTGAGGAATGCCTCGCAATCCGGACCGACCCAGCCTGCGGACCGCACCGCACCCCGCATCGCCTGCAGGAGCGAATCGAGCTGTGACTGCATTCGCTCTGCATGGTCGGCCCAGGCTGCCAGCATGTTCGTCTCTGCACCCAGGAAAGTCATCACCACCCCCGACAGATCACCGATGAGCAGGAACGCTATCCTCGACGCGATCCGAGGTCGATGGGGAGAAGTCCCCACGGAGCGCGATTGCACTGTCCTGTCGACGGGGTGAAACTGTTCCTGACGCTCTCGTCGGCCGACAGTACGAGGAGTACACGATGCCCCGCATGGCAACGACCGTGCATGACCGACGGACTGTGGTGCTGTCGGGAGCCCTCGCCGGTCTCATGGTTCTGACCGGTTGCTCAGGTGATGAACCGACCGATGAGGAGACCACCGTGACCACGAGCCCCATGGAGCCCGAGGAGGCCCGCGAGACGGCGGCTGCTCTGCTGGAGGACGCCCAGGCCTCCCTCGAGGGCGCCTTTGGTGACCTCAGCTGGGAGGACTCGACCCCAGCGGGAGAGAAGCCGAGCGATGCCGGTTGCCGGATCACCCTTCCCACGCGCCGATGCGATGTCTATCTGGGGCGCGAGTCCGCTGACCACGAGCGGATCGCGATCGCGCTCACCGAGGCGCTCGAATCCCATGGCCTACCGGCCGCCCCGACCCCCACAGGGGGCACCGGCGGCTGGCTCACCACCTCGAGCACCGGCGACGGGATCACCCTGAGCTTCCGCGCCAAGGGTTTCTCCGAGCTGACGGTGCACGTCGACGTGGCCCAGGCTTGCGCGGACATCCACTGACGGTCAGGGCCGAGCAGGCCTCGCCCGCCAAGGTGCACAGCTCCCGCACCGCCCGTGAGATCGCCTCGGACGCCCGGGACGCGGTGAGTCCAGATCTTCAGGGGTGGCCATGAGCAGGGCGGCGATGACGACGGCGGCCTTCTGGGTCGTCGCTGCGACGTCGGTGGCCGTCGTGCTGTTCATGGCGGGGACGAGTCGGTTCCTGGCTGCGGCGATCGTCGGGCTCTCCAGGGCCCCCGGGGCCCGAGCGTGTGGGCTCGCCTCCGTGAGTCAGCGGCGTCGTCACGGACTGGCGATCATGGTGACCGGCATGGCCACGATCCTCGTCGGTGCCGTCCTGTCGGTGGTGTGGCCGGGCCCCCTCGCGACCTTCCTCATGCTCTGGGCGACGCCAGGGATGACCGTGGGCGGGGCGATCGAGGCCGGAACCGACAGCGAGATGCCCGTGCGTGCGAGGTCGGAGTCCGTCTTCTCGCCCGTCTTCTCGCCCGTCTTCTCGTCCTGGGTGGCGTCGTTCGGCGGCGTGGTCCCGGTGGGCAGCTCCTCGGAAGGAGCGCTGCCCGTATCGGCTCCGGCGGAAGCGCTGAGCTGCCGTCGGTGCAGGATGGGCAGCTGTCCCCATCGCCGTGACGACGAGGCGCGGATAGCATCGGCGACCACCAGGGCCCGGCGGCCCCGCAGGATGCGGGCGCCCGGCCACGACAGCGGCGGCGGTCTCGGACCTGGCGCGGAGGTGGGGATGGGGCTCGGAGCCGTCGGCCTCGGCGCCGGATTCGCACCGGGTCCCGCCGCGGGCTTCTTCTCCGGGGACCCTGACGGCGATGACGGGCTCGGGAACGACAATGGCGGGTCTTCGCCGACGGGCAAGCAGACCGACCACACCCTCACGCAGGAGGACGCGGACAGGATCTTCGAGGAGTACCAGGTCGAGGAGGACGAGACCACGATGTGGAAGCTCACCGGGTACTAGCGCTGGCTCGCCGAGAAGGCAGGCGTGGACATCCCGGATCCCATGAAGGTCACGCAGACGGAGGCCGAGCTGCTGGACGACCTCAACCCGCTGGCGATGAAGCTCTTCAACGATGTGAAGGATCAGGCGTTCGACGAGGTCTCTGCGCGCTACGGCGACGAGAACGGCAACGATCCTCATCCTGGTGACGCGCCGTTCAACGACGACCAGGCCGATGCCTTCCGGCACGCGTACATCAACGCGAGGAACGCCCGGCTCTTCGGCGATGGCTGGGCCACGGACTTCTGGACCGGCCACGAGCGGCTCGAGGGCAATGACCCGGCGCGTGAGGCGATGGATCTGTACAACAACGAGGTCGGGCGCCGCATCGCGCGGGAGCATCCCTTCGCGACGAATGAAAAGACCGCGGACCTCGTCGAGCAGGCCGTCGCGGATGGTGAGATGGTGGTCATCGATCAGTCCGGGAACCTGGTGCCGTCGAACTCGATCACGCCGGATCAGGCAGGTCACCCCAACCCGGAAGCCGCGCCGATGCCCGGTCATCCCCAGGAGAGGCAGGCGAGTTGACTAGTCCCCGGAACGGGCCGCGGGTCCTCGCGCGCCGCACTCTCCTCGCTCTTGCGGTGCTGGGCGTGGCGGCATGCGGGACGAGGACACCTGAGGGCGAGCACGGCGACGAGGAGGCAGGCCCGATGGAGCTGACATCAGGAGGTGAGATCGACGACGTTGTCGTCGAGCTGTGGAAGGACGGGGGCGAGGCTGCGCTGTCCGGCATCGTCGGTGTCGAGTTCGACGACCTCCTGGTGTTTCCCGAAGGCACTCCGGCGGAAAGGGTGAACGAGGCGGCCGGGGGAGAGCTGCTGGGCGGCAAGTACTACCAGTCCTCCACCCAGCTCTTCCTGTTCCGGGCCGGGGGGAGTGCGGTGCTGGCGGCGATGATCTCCTCCGACGTGTTCGAGCACGAGATCCAGAATGCGACCTTCGGTCCCGAGGTGCGGATCGTCGCCCCCGGCGATCAGCAGCTGGCCACCCTCGAGAGCTGAGGACGGGTCGGCTCGGACTCGAGCGACCTCTCGGTGTGGGAGCCTGCTCGAGAACCGCGTGGTGCGCCACGGCGGCGTGCCGCTCACCGGTGGTAGGAATCCTTCCGTTCGGCCGCCTCGGCACGTTCGAGGGCGAGAACGTCCCGACCGAACGAGACGATCAGCAGCGCGAGCGCGGTGGCCACGATCCCGGCGGCGACCTCGCGGGGAATGGCCAGCACCATGGCGGTGAGCAGGGCGACGCCCTGGAACCCGCCGGTCACCCGCCGGAACTGACTGAAGTCCAGCGGGCGGCGCAGCGCAGGCCGTACGAAGGACGCCGCGACGAAGGCATAGCGCATCAGCCCGATCGCGAGCGCCCAGGGACCCACCACGGTGGCCGCGAGCACCGAGAGCACCAGGATCAGCGCGGCGTCCGCCTCCATATCGATGCGGGCACCCACCGGACCTGCCGTGCCCGTGCGCCGCGCGACCGGGCCGTCGAGCGCGTCGGAGGCGAGCGCAGCCGCGATGAGGATCGCGAGCGGCCAGGACCTCGCGGTCAGCACCTCCCCGAGAACGAGCACGGTCGCGGCGGCGAGCGCGCCGGTCGCCAGGTGTCGCAGCAGAGTCAGCAGATCTGCGATGGTCACCCCACCGGGGGCGCGCGGGTGCAGGGTCGAGGCGGCGACCAGGGCCGGTGCCGGCGCGCACAGGAGTGCGGCGGCGGCGAGCGGCACGGAGACGGGGGCGGCGAGCAGGAGGATCACGATCGCGGCGGCCAGCTGGCCGAGGACGAGCATCGCCAGGACGGGCCCCACCTGCCGCAGACGTCGCGGAGGAGCCGGGCCGGAGGGCGTTGCCGTCACGGATCGAGCGTACAGCGCTGGCGAGCGCTGCTCAGTCCAGCTCGACGACTTCGAACTCGAGCACTCCCTCGGAGCGGGAGACGGTGCTGGAGGGATCCCGGGGCTCGCGCTGCGCTGCCCAGGCCCGGAAGCTCTCGTCGTCCCTCCAGCGGGTGATGACGAAGTAACGGTCCTCGCCCGCGACCGGCCGGAGCAGCTCGAAGCCCTCGAAGCCGGGAGCCTGGTCCACGGAGTGCTTGCGGGCGGCGAAGCGCTCCTCGAGCTGAGCCTGCTGGCCCTCGGGAACTGCGAGCCGGTTGATCTTGATGACTGTCATCGGATCCTCTCCATGAGGTCGTCGGCGGGGCGGGTCGTTCCGATCCTTCCGCGTCCCGGCCCCCGCCGGCGGGACCATCGGCCCTGCGGGTGCTGCTCCCGAGCGTGTCGGGGCCCGTCGCGTCCGGCGTGCGAGCTCCGGCGGGGATTCGGTCAGCGGCCCCCCAGCGGAAGCATCCGGGCGAGGGCGTCCTGCCACGGGCCCAGCTCCCAGCCCTGCGCGGCGACCCAGTCGTCGTCGAAGTACGTGTCGGAGTAGCGATCCCCGGGATCGCACAGCAGGGTCAGCACCGCACCGGTCTCGCCGCGCTCGCGCATCTGCGTGATCAGACGGGCGACGGCGACCAGGTTCGTACCGGTCGAGGCGCCCACGCGTCGGCCCAGGTGCTCCGAGAGGTACCGGGCCGCGGCGACAGAGGCCGCGTCCGGCACCCGGATCATCCGGTCCACGACGCCGGGCACGAAGCTCGGCTCGACCTGCGGGCGGCCGATCCCCTCGATGCGCGAGCCCTGGTCGGTGGTGATCGCCGGATCCTGCTGCACCCAGCCCTCGAAGAAGGCGGAGTTCTCGACGTCGGCCACGCACAGCGAGGTGGGCAGGTTGCGGTATCGCAGCAGCCGCCCGAAGGTCGCGCTGGTCCCGCCGGTGCCGGCCCCGACCACGATCCAGCGCGGCACCGGATGCGGCTCCAGCTCCAGCTGCGTCAGCGCGCTGACGGCGATCGAGTTGTTGCCCCGCCAGTCGGTGGCCCGTTCGGCGTGGGTGAACTGGTCCATGAACAGGCCACCCTGCTCATCGGCCAGCCGCTGCGCCTCCCGGCTCATCGACTCCGCGCCCTCGACCACGTGGCAGCGCCCACCGGCCGCCTCGATCAGCGCGATCTTGCGGGTGCTGGTGCCGCGCGGTATCACCGCGACGAAGGGGATGCCGAGCATTCGTGCCACATGCGCCTCGCTCACCGCGGTGGAGCCCGAGGACGCCTCGATCACCGGCATCCCCGGTCGCAGCTGGCCGTTGACCAGGGCGAACAGAAACAGTGACCGGGCCAGTCGATGCTTCAGACTGCCCGAGGCGTGCGTCGACTCGTCCTTGAGGTAGAGCTGGATGTCCCAGCTCGGCGGCAGGTCCACGCGCACCAGGTGGGTATCGGCGCTGCGCCTGCCGTCGGCCTCCAGCCGGTGGATCCGATCGGACACCCAGGCGCGCAGCGACTCATCGCTGCGGTCCACGTCCTCGAGCTGGGTCAGGAGCATCGCCTCGTCGTCCATGCCATGACGGTAGCGGGAACGGAGCCCCTCGCGGACCGAACTCCGGCGGCGGCGACCAGAAGGGTCCGGTGCGCCGGCCCCCGGGGAGGGATGGTGGCCAGCACGGCGGAGCCGCTGGAGGTCGGGATCTCATCACCGCGGACGGCCTCCTGCCCCGAGGGACCTGGTCGTGGACAATGCAGGGAAGCGTTCGCTCATGACCGGGCGCGGGAGAGATCTGGACGACGGGGGTCCCATGGTCAGTCGCGGTGCGCAGATCGACGACGGGCGACGCCGGGCACGAGGCGCTGCGCGGGGCCCGCTGCTGCTCTCCGCGCTCGCGCTGCTGGCCGGGTGCGCTGCGGTGACGCCGCTGCCCGCCGAAGATGCGGTCGCGCAGTACGACGAGGTCGCCGCAGACCTCACCTCCGTCCTCGCCGGGTCGACCGGTCAGGAATGGACGTTCGTCGAGCACCTGAGAAGCGTGCAGGAGCGTGACGGGGTGTGCCTGTACTCCGCCGGGGCATGGGAGGCCGGGGCGCCCCTGTCCGCGGTCTCCGCGGGCAAGGGGTGGGACGAGATCGTCGCCGCGGCCGACCCGGTGCTGGAAGAGCACGGGTTCACCGCGTTCGGACGCCCCTCCCGGTCGGGAGCGCTGTACTCGGTGAGCGCCACGGATGGGCACGGCGCCGAGGTGGAGCTCACGGCGCAGGGCACAGTGCGCATCGCCGACGCGGAGATCGCGGCCCAGGAGTGCACCGCGGAGGGTCTCGGTCTCTGACCGGCACCGGAAGGGGGCACCCAGCACGGTCCGCTACCGTGGATCCGCCCGCGCGCCCGCGGACGCCTCTCTGTCGAAAGGATCCGGCCGCCGAGCCAGCTCATGGATCAGTCGTCGCAGTCTCCCGAGCCCCGCGGCCCGCAGGACCCTCAGCCCCCCGCCGGAGGGACGCCCTCGTCCGGCAGCCCGTCGACCCCGCCGAAGGGGAACGGGGCGGGGCCCGGCAGGAGGCCGAGCGTCGCGCTGGTGGGCGGCGCACTGCTGCTGCTGGTGCTGCTGCTCGCCCTGGGGGCGTTCTTCGGCACCCGCGCCTACCTGAGCGGTGATGGTGGCGACGCTCAGCGGCCCACGATCTCCCGGGCGACCAGCGCGCCGATCTGGTCCAGCCTCGAGCGCGAGCCCTCTTCGACGCCCGTGTCCGGCACGGTCCGCAGCTCCTCGCGCCCCGCGTAGGAGGTCCTGTACGACGCCACCGCGCGCCGTATGCTCGCACCATGACGCGGGGACGGGAGACGCCCTCCGGCTACGACTGGGAGGACAGCTCCGTCCCGTCCGAGCCGGAGACGCTCGCATTGCCCGATCACCGCCAGGATGCGGCCGACGGGCCCGCGCGCCGCGACGGTGATCCGACCGTCGCCGGGACCGCTCCGGACGCCCGCGGAACGGGCCGGGCCGCGCACGGAGCCGAGGCCGAGGGGTCACCGTTCGGGACCTTCGAGGGGGCCGGCCCGTACGGCGCCCCGGCCTTCACCTATGACCCGCAGGCGGAGCAGTCCGCTCCCGGGCACCGCCGCGGCACCCTGCCCGCCTGGGCGATCGTCGCGATCGTCATCGTGCAGGCGGGGGCGCTGGTGGCCTCCGTCGCGCTCGTCCTCGGCGGCATCGAACGGATGACCGCGCGGGATCCGGGGGCTCCCGTCGCTGCGCCGTCCACCGAGGAGGAGACCCCCGACGATCCGCCGTCGTCGACCTCCCCGGAGCGTGAGCCGGGAACCGTCACCGACTCCGCGGGGCGGGAAGTGGCCGATGGGACCGGGGGCTATGACGAACCCGCGACCGTGGGCGAGCACACCGTCAGCTGGACCGCCTGGACCGAGGGGACCATCAGCGTCGCCGCCCTCGAGGTCGATCTCGAGGCGACGGTCCCGGCGGCCGCGGGGCAGGACGTGGTCCAGGACGGCTACCGCCTGGTGCTGGCGACCTATGAGGTGCGCTACGACGGGCCCGGACAGCTCGCCCCCGCCGAGGAGCTCTGGCTGACCGGGGAATCCGACCTCACCTACTTCCCGGACGTCGCCGAAGGCCTGGTCTCCGACCCGATGAAGGCCATCGCTCCGCTGCAGGACGGGGAGTCTGTGCGGTTCCACAGCGCATTCGTGGTCCCCGAGGGGGAGGTCGACGATTTCCGGCTGGGCGTGGAGACCTTCACCGGCGAGATCCTGTACTTCGCGACCGCTTGAGCTGCGGCGCGAGATCACGGCCCCGCGTGGGCTAGCGTGACCGGAGGCGCGGGGTCCGCGCCGCACCATCGCTCGAGAAGGGGGACCCGGCGCGAGGGAGCCGGCCGGCTGCCGCGCCGCGCACTGCTATGCACCAGACGCCGCCCACGGTCCCGCTGCCGGGCCCCGCCGCGCCGCGCCGCCGGCGCACCTCCTTCTTCGTCACCGTCGGCTGCCGCTCCGTGA
>JAKDNE010000351.1 GCA_030451965.1 Brachybacterium sp.
CGGCAGGCGGTGGCGCCAGGCCACCACCTGGGCGAGGGCGACCAGCATCGCCACCGCGACCTCGACCCACATCTGGAACGCCGCGAAGCCGAGGGCGAGGCCCAGCCCCGACCACCGCATCAGAAGCAGCGCGAGCAGCCGGGATGCTCGATGCGGAGCCGAAACGCTCACGCCGCGCCCCTGTCCGCCCGCCGCTCCCGTCGCGTCGCCCGTGCGAGCCGCGCCGCCCAGCGCTCCCATGGCCGTTGCCGACGCCAGTTGCGCCGCAGGGTGCTGAGCGCCCGCTGCCAGCGCAGCGCACCGTCCCGACGGAACCGCAGAGCGCGCGGAGACATCCCCACCCGCGCCTTGAGGGACAGCCGCACCTGCTCGGTGGGTCCGACCTGGAAGGACAGATCCATGTCGTCGTGCACGTCGCCGCGGCGGGAGACGTCCGCGCTCACCCGTGACCACCATGCCTTCCGCATGGACATGGTGGTGCCGAAAGCCGGCAGGTGTCCGAGCGCGGCGCCCATGGTGAGCATGTAGGTGCCGAGGTAGAGCACCGCCAGCACCGCCCCGCACGGCGGACGCAGTCGGAAATGGGCCGGGCCCGTCACGATCACGCTGGACGCGCCGTGCCGGGCGTGCGCGTCCTGGTGGGCGGCGATCCAGCCGGGCAGGGGGCGGCTGTCCGCGTCGCACCTCACGATCACCTCGCCCCGAGCGGCGTCGTATCCCGCTGCGGCGGCCGCCGGGATCCCGGGCTCCGTCTCGACGACCACTCGGCAGCCTGCGCCCCGCGCCACCTCCGCGCTGTCGTCCCGGGATCCGTTGTCGACCACGATGATCTCCAGCGGAGCCCGCGACTGCCTCCCGAGGGCCACCAGCAGGCCTTCGAGCTCGCGTGCGTCGTCACGCACCGGGACGACGACAGAACAGCTCAGCAGCCGCGACGGCGGGACGGGTTCCAGGGGGGATGACGGCACGCGTGCTCCCTCCCTGCCGCGGCCGGCGCGCGCGGACAGTCGTGCCCAGATCTGTGATTCCTTCGTCAGCGGGCGAAGTCCTTCCTGCGTGACGGGTCAGGCATCGGCGGTCAGCCGATCATGATCCCGGCGATGGTGGCGCTCATGAGGTTCGCGAGGGTGCCGGCGAGGATCGCCTTCAGCCCCAGCTGCGCGATCTCGGAGCGCCGCTCGGGGGCGATGCCGCCGAGCCCGCCCAGCAGGATCCCCAGGGAGCTGAGGTTCGCGAAGCCGGTCAGCGCGAAGCTCGTGATGGCGGCGGTCTTCGGGCTGAAGGTGTCGATCTGCGGTGCGAAGTCGGAGAAGGCCACGAACTCGTTGACCACCACCTTCTGGCCCACGAAGCTGCCGGCGGCGACGGCCTCGTCCCAGGGCACCCCGATCATCGCCATGATCGGGGCGAACAGCCAGCCCAGGATCTGCTCGAAGGTCAGGTCGCCGGCGCCGAACCAGCCGCCGACGAGCCCGATCAGCAGGTTGATCAGGGCGATCAGCGAGATGAAGGCGAGCAGCATGGCGCCGACGTTCAGGGCCAGCCTGAGCCCGTCGGCCGCACCCCCGGCGGCGGCGTCGATGACGTTCGCGTAACCGGTGTCCGTCTCCTCCTCGTCGCGGTCCGGGGCGTCACGGTCCGGGGCGGGCTCCTCCGGGGTGCTCTCTCCGTCGGCCGGGGTGGTGGTGGGGGCGGCGCCGGTCCCTGCCCCGTCGGCCGACCGCGCGGAGCGCCCGCGGCTGTGGGCCGTGACGAGCTCGGCCTCCCGCGCGACGGCGTCCGGGTCGTTCTCCGGCACCAGGATCTTGGCCATCAGCAGCGCCCCCGGCGCCGCCATGAAGCTCGCGGCGATGAGGTATTCCAGCGGCGCGCCCAGGAGCGAGTAGCCCACCAGCACGGAGCCGGCGACGGTGGAGAGGCCGCCCACCATCACCGCGAACAGGCCGGAGCGGGACAGGCCCTTGACGTAGGGACGGATCACCAGCGGCGCCTCGGTCTGGCCCACGAAGATGTTCGCGGCGGCGTTGACGGACTCGCCGTAGCTGGTGCCGAGGGCCTTCCCCAGCGCCCCGCCGAGCCACTGGACCACCTTCGGCAGGATCTTCCAGTGGTAGAGCACCGCGGTCAGCGAGGCGAAGAAGACGATCACGGGCAGCACCTGGAGCGCGAAGATGCTGCCCTCGCCCTCCTTCGGGAGCAACGGCCCGAACAGGAAGGAGATGCCCTCGCCCGAGGTGTCGATGACGGCCTGGAAACCGGCGGAGGCCTTCTGCAGCACCCACTGGCCCGGTCCCCAGTACAGGACGATCACCCCCAGGCCGAGCTGGATCGCGAACGCGCCGATCACGGTGCGCAGCCGGATCGCCCCACGATCGCTGGACAGTGCGACGGCGATGAGAAGGAGCCCGGCCATCCCGCCGATGCCCCAGAGCAGGTCGATCATCACGCTCACCTCATAGCGGATCAGGAAGACGACGATGTCATGCGGATCAGTCTAGGGACGGCGCGCGGGAAGAGCCGCGCAGACGAGCGGCGCGGGGCCGATGAGCCGCGCTCCCCGGCTACGGTGACTCCATGGATCGAGACCGGCCCCTGCACGTGCGCGCCTCCGCCGAGGAGGTCACCGACCAGGCACTGGTGGCCGAGCTGCGGGAGCTGCTCGCGCAGGCCGACGGGGTGGAGGAGCTCGCAGACCGCATGGCCCTGCTCTCGGACCCGCGGCGCCTGCAGATCCTGTTCTGCCTGCACGCCCACCCCGGGGTGCGCAGCTCCGACCTCGCCAGCGCGATCGATGCACACGAGTCGACCACCTCGCACGCCCTCGCGCTGCTGCGGGAGGCCGGGTGGATCCGGGCACGTAGAGCCGGCCGCGAAGTCCGGTACGAGCTGGCCGACGGGACGATCCACGAGCTGCTGCACGATCTCGGATCCCCGCATCTGCCCGGGGTCCATCACCCGGGCGAGCACGAGCCCGCCCCGCCTCCCGCTCCCCTCTGAGCCGGCCACCCGCAACCACCGGCCCGCTCGTCTCCCGACCCCCGAGATACTTGTACATTAGTGGAAGTGATCGG
>JAKDNE010000352.1 GCA_030451965.1 Brachybacterium sp.
TGGTCCTCCGAGAACGGCAGCTGGGCGGTGCTGCTGGACGCCGTGGACACCGAGGCGCTCTCGGTGGAGACCTGGAAGTGGAAGCTGCTGGGGGAGGACGTCTACGAGGGCGGCGGGGGGATCCCGCTCCCGGGTCTCATGCATCACGTGGTCGAGGGGGCGCTCGAGATCGAGTCCGCCGAGTCCGTGGAGGTCATCGAGGCCGGCGGTTCCGGCCGGATGGTCTCCGGCGGGTCCTATCGCTACCGTGCGCACCGGGGGCAGGCGGCGGTGTTCTTCAGTGTGGCCATGCTCGCCCGGCCGGCGCGGGGCTGAGTCGGGCGCTACGGTGGACGGCAGGACGATCGAGGAGGCGCGTCATGAGCGAGAAGTTCGCCGTCGGGGACCATGTCAGCTGGAACTCCGAGGCCGGTCGCGTCTCGGGCACCATCACCGAGGTCCATACGAAGGACTTCGAGTACAAGGGGCACGCCCGCCGTGCGAGCGAGGACGAGCCCCAGTACGAGATCGCCAGCGACAAGACCGACCACATCGCCGCCCACAAGGGCTCCGCGCTCCGCAGGCTCAGCAGCTAGGACGACACGGGGACAGCACGGAGGGGCAACGATTCCCCGGAACGGCGGACGGACCGGGGTCGTTGCCTGCACACTGAGGCCCATGACGCCGAAGGATCTGCACAGCACCGTGTGGCGCGGACCGGTCACCGACCAGGAGCTCTCGTGCCTGCACGCCGTGGCCTTCGACCGCGAGCAGGAGCTCGAGCCCTGGGTGGAGCGGCTCGAGCGCTACTCCCTCGGCTGGGTCACGGTGCGACGCGGCGAGCTGCTGGTCGGGTTCTGCAACGTCATCACGGACGGCGGCCGCCATGCCTTCCTGCTCGACGTCGTCGTCCATCCCGACCATCAGGGCACCGGCGTCGGCAAGGGACTCGTGCACCGTGCGATCGAGGAGTGCCGCTCCAGCTCGGTCGACTGGCTCCACGTCGACTTCGAAGCGGACCTGGGCCCCTTCTCCATGACCGAGGGGCTGTTCCGACGCAGCACCGCCGGCATCTTGAAGGTCTGAGGGCACGCCGTACGCTGACCGCATGACCTCCTCCCCCCGCCGCCTTGGCTCCCTGACCGTCTCCGCCCTCGGACTGGGCGCCATGCCGCTGTCGATGGGGCGCGGCGAGCCCGCCCCGCACGACCGCGCGATGGCCACCGTCCACGCCGCCCTCGATGCCGGCATCACCCTGCTGGACACCGCCGATATCTACGCGCCCACCTGGGACACCATGGGGCACAACGAGAAGCTCGTCGGCGAGGCGCTGCGCAGCTGGGACGGGGACCGCGCCGACGTCGTGGTCGCGACCAAGGGTGGCATCACCCGCTCGGAGGAGGGCGGCGGCCGTGACGGCTCCGCCGCCTACCTGCGCTCCGCGCTCGAGAACTCCCTGACGGCCCTCGGCACCGACACCATCGACCTGTACTACTGGCACCGTCCGGACCGCAGCATCCGCTACGCCGACGGCGTCGAGGTGCTCGCGACCCTGCAGCAGGAGGGCCTGATCCGCGAGATCGGCATCTCCAACGCGAACGTCGAGGAGATCGATGTGGCGCGCGAGGTGCTGGGCGAGGGCGGGCTGGCCGCCGTGCAGAACGAGTTCTCCCCGACCTTCTTCCACACCAGCCGGCACGAGCTGCAGCACTGCGGCGAGCACGGCATCACCTTCGTGCCCTGGTCACCGCTGGGCGGCACTGGCGGCGGGGCGAGCGCGGTGGGGGAGCGGTTCCCGCAGCTCCGACGCATCGCCGAGTCCCATGGCGTCAGTCCGCAGCAGGTGGTCCTGGCCTGGGAGCTGTCCCTGGGCGACCATGTCCTCCCGATCCCCGGTGCCAGCCGCCCCGAGTCGATCACCGACTCCGCCCGCGCGCTGGGCCTCGAGCTCACCGCCGCCGAGCGTGAGGAGCTGGACCGGATCATCGCCTGACGGTGCGGAGGACCCCGGCCTGCGGGAGCGCTCGACCCGCTTCGTCCGCGCCGTCAAGGCAGGCTGATCACGACGTCCGCCCGGTCGCGGGTCTCCGCGACCAGGCGAGCGTTCTCCTCGTCGGTCCCCAGCGCCCAGTCCCGGGCCTCCCGCGGTGACTTCCCGAAACGCTGATGCCGCTCGATCAGCCATCGGTGGCGCAGCGCCTCGGGCACCTCGACGAACCAGCGTGCATCCAGCAGCGCACCGACGTGTGCCCAGGGTCCCTGGTCGCACAGCAGATAGTTCCCCTCCGTGATGACCAGCGGCACCTCGGCGGGCACCTCGATCGCTCCGGCGAGGGGCTGTTCGAGATCCCGTGCGAACATCGGCGCCCACACCGACGGATCCTGCGGCCTCGCCGCGCGCAGACGCTGCAGCAGCGCCACATAGCCCGCGGCGTCGAAGGTGTCCGGCGCCCCCTTGCGCTGCGCACGGCCCAGCCGCTCCAGCGCCGCGTCCGCGAGGTGGAAGCCGTCCATCGGCACCACCGCGCAGGAGCCCTCGGGCAGGCGTTCTGCCAGCAGCGCGGTGAGCGTCGACTTCCCGGCGCCGGGCGCGCCCGTGATCCCCAGCAGCCGCCGCCCGCCGCTGCGCCGCGCCTGGTCCAGCAGGGCCGATGCGGCGGTGACGGCCTGCTCAGCGTGCATGCTCATGCAGCCGGACCTCGACCACCTCACCGCGCAGGGGGAGATGCAGCAGGATCCGCTGGGGTGCCCGGCCCGCCGCGGCCAGCGCGCGGGAGTAGGTGGACATCTGTCCCAGGTACTCCTTCCGCACGTGCCCGACCGGGTCGTCGCCCGGATACGACTTGTGATCCACCAGCACGACGTCGCCGGAGGGCAGCCGCAGCAGCGTGTCGACCCAGCCCTCCATCACCTGGGCGTCCTCGTTCCACCAGGTGATCGGCTGCTCGGTGAGCTCCTCGGCGTCGGGGAAGGCGGCATCGACATGGTCCAGCCAGGCCTGTCCCGCTCCGATCAGCGCCTCGGCGCCGAGCGCCCGCTGCACGCTCCACCGCTGCACCAGTCGCCGTGCGGCCCGCTCCCGCT
>JAKDNE010000353.1 GCA_030451965.1 Brachybacterium sp.
GTCTCTTCGGCGGCGTGGGCCGGGCCCGGTGCGGACGCAGCAGGCGCCTCCGGGGAGGGTGCGGTCGTCTCCACGGCGGAGTCGTCGGCCGCGGGCCTCTTCGGCGCCGGCGCCGACAGAGTGTCACCCCAGGTCGGTGCGGCAGGACGGTCCTTGACCGCGGAGGTGGCGCGCGGCGCCTCTGCCCCGGGGGAGTCCTCGGGGGCGCCGTCAGCGCCGGTGGTGTCATCGGTGGGGGGCTTGCGCCCCCGGCTGCGGAGGTATGCCCAGGCGCCGGCGCCGAGCACGAGCACACCACCACCGCCACCGGCGATCAGTGCGAGTAGAGCATCGGGATCCACGGGTCACCTCCGAGGTCGGGGAAGCCGACGATGCGGCGAGGTCGGCTGTCAGTCTAGGTGGGTTTGCTCGGCGCCCCGGGATCGGCCGCCGCCCCTGACGGGGATCTCTCAGCGCCCGGTGCGGGACGTGTGCCGGCGGTCCGCCTGGTCCGCATCGTCCTCCCGCTCGGCCGAGGCCCTCAGTTGCGGGAGCGCGACCATGAGCAGGATCCCGACCGAGAGCAGTACGGCGAAGGCCAGGAAGGCGATGACGATCAGGGACAGGTTCATGCCCCATATTCTGCACGCACTGAGGCGCCTGCGGTGCGGCGCGCCGTGCGGCGCGCCTCACCGTGTCAGCTGGTGCTGGTCAGCCGAGTTCGGGGAACCAGATCGCGATCTCACGAGCCGCGGACTCCTCGGAGTCCGACCCGTGGACGAGGTTCTGGATCACGGGCAGGTCGTCCTCGCAGGCGAGGTCACCGCGGATGGTGCCGGGGGCGGCCTCGGTGGGGTTGGTGGCCCCGGCCAGCGAGCGGAACCCGGGGATCACGTTCACGCCCTCGGCCACGACGGCGACCAGCGGCGCCGAGCCCATGTACTCCACCAGGCCGGGATAGAAGGGCTTGCCCTCGTGCTCGGCATAGTGCGCGGCGAGCTCCTCGGCGGTCGCAGTGCGCTGGGTCAGGGCGAGGATGCCGTAGCCCTTGGCCTCGATGCGACGGAGGATCTCCCCTCGCAGGCCGCGCTGGACGGCATCGGGCTTGAGCAGGACGAGTGTGCGCTGTGCGGTCATGGCACCAGGGTACCCACGGATCCGGGGGTGCTCGGTGCGTCGGCGAGCGTGGGCCGCGACCTCGTCGCGGCCGAGCTCAGGCAGTCGGGCCCTGCTCCTCGCGCGCCCAGGCCTCGTGCACGGCGGCATCCACGGCGTCCTTCTCCCCGTCCAGCTGATGGCCCTTGAAGGCGCCGTAGGCGAAGAGCGCGGCGAAGCCGAGCCCCACCACCCACATGGGGGTGAGCTGGAGGCCGAGCAGGATCACGGGCAGCTGCAGGGCGAGCCCGAGCCAGTAGGGCCATGCGCCGCGCCGCAGCATCCCGGAGCACAGCACCAGTGCGAGCAGGGTGAGGAGCCCCCAGGACCAGGTCAGAACCCGATCCTCGGGGACCAGCTGATGGGCGGCCAGCACGGCGAAGAACACCACGAAGGCCTCGATGACGAGGATCGTGGCCGAGAACATCCGCTGCGCGCCGTGGGGGCGCGGGGAGGGGGTGAGGTCCAGGTCCACGCTCACTCCTCGTCCGGGACGCCGAGCAGGTCGCGGACCTCGGCGGCGAGCG
Organism: Brachybacterium sp.; assembly: GCA_030451965.1. GTDB lineage: Bacteria > Actinomycetota > Actinomycetes > Actinomycetales > Dermabacteraceae > Brachybacterium. The sequence goes on from JAKDNE010000353.1 coordinate 1,662, forward strand.
TGACCGATCCGGCCACCACCACGCCGCCGAACTGGTCACCCCCGACCTCTGCGAGGTCCACGGCGGCCTGGATCGCGTCGGGCAGGTTCGCCTGCTCCACGACCCGGTCCTCGTCGTCGAAGATGTCCCGTGCGACGTCCGCCAGCCGGTCGGTGGGGATGGCGCGGGGTGAGCTCGACTGGGTGATGACCACGCTGTCCAGGAGCGGTTCGAGGACGTCGAGGATCTCCGCAGCGTCCTTCTCCTGCAGGATGCCGAGCAGACCGACCGTGCGGGTGAAGCGGAAGTTCTCCCGGACGGTCTCGACCAGCGTCATCGCACCGGCGGGGTTGTGGGCGGCGTCCAGCAGGATGGTCGGCGCCTGGCGCACCACCTCGGAGCGCCCGGGGGAGGTGACGCTCGACAGCGCGGTGCCCAGCATCTCCCCGTCCAGGACGGTCCCGCCGTCGCCGAGCAGCGCCTCCGTCGCGGCGACCGCGAGCAGTGCGTTGCGAGCCTGGTGCTCGCCGAGCAGGGAGAGGAAGACCTGCTCGTAGCGCCCCGCGATGCCCTGGAGGGTGAGCATCTGCCCGCCGACGCCGGGCGTGTGCGAGAGCACCCCGATCTGCTGGTCCTCGATCGCCGCCTCGGTGCCGAGCTCGGCGATCCGCTCTCGCAGCACATCGGCGGCGTCCTCATAGGGCTGCGAGGCGATGACCGCCGTGGCGCTCGCCGTGAGGATGCCGGCCTTCTCCCCCGCGATCTCGGCGATGGTCTCGCCGAGGTAGTCCTGGTGGTCCAGGGAGATCGGGGTGATCACCGTGACGTCCGGGTCCACTGCGCCGGTGGCATCCCAGGTGCCGCCGAGCCCCGTCTCGACCACGGCCACGTCCACCGGGGCGGAGGCGAAGGCCTGGAACGCCATCGCGGTGAGGTACTCGAAGTAGGTCAGTCGCACTCCCCCGGCGGCCTCCTGCTCGGCGTCGACGATCGCCGCGAACGGCTCGACGTCGCGGTACGCCTGGAGGAAGCCCTCCTCGTCGATCGAGGAGCCGTCAATCGCGATCCGCTCCACGGGCGAGTGGAGGTGCGGGCTGGTGGTGCGACCGGTGCGCAGTCCGGACTCGCGCAGGATCCGCTCCAGGATCCGCGCGGTGGTGGTCTTGCCGTTGGTGCCGGCGATGCGGATGGATCGGTACGAGTTCTGCGGGTCTCCCATGAGTTCCATCACGCGGGTGATCCGCGAGAGGTCCGGCTCGATCCGGTTCTCCGGGGCGCGCTCGAGCAGCGCCGCGTAGACCTCTCGCAGCTCGGGCGACATGGCCGGGCGGGATGTACCCGGACGGGGAGGACTCGGCACTGCGGCTCCTGGGGGATGACGGGCGGGTGGG